>CAYINH010000281.1:0-3989 GCA_964364615.1 uncultured Gemmatimonadaceae bacterium | reverse complement strand
AGCGACAACTCATCCATCGCCAGCTCGAACAGCACCGCCATCCGGTTGTCCTGGGTATAGTGCCGGTCCCAGGTCGCCAGCAGGGCGGCGGCCTGTCGGGCGGTGGAGTCGACGGGTCCGGCACTCCGGACGGCATTCAGGAAGTACGGGACGAAAGCACCGGCCCGTGCGCTCCCGGGGTCGGTCTGAATCTGGCGCATCCGGTCCGCGGTCATCGCCGGTTCGGCCCGGATCAGAGCGTTGATCCGGAGCGCCCGCCACGGTGAGATCCAGTCGGCCCCGAGGTAGGCGGGGTTGTCGAGCGGGTCGACGGGCTGCTGATTGGCCGAGACCAGGAAACCCTGCGCTGGGTTGATGGCCTGCGGGTAGCGGTCGACCGGCAGGATGCCCGTCCAGTCGGAGGCCGAGGCTGAGCCGTCGCGGATCAGATCTCCTCGACCGTCCCCGGGGCGAATGGGATAGACCCCGTTCGACCGGATCGCGATCGTCCCCTGCTGATCGGCCACCAGCCCGTTCTGGGTCGGCGCCACGTACTCCCCCAGCACCGCCAGCCACTCGGAAGCCGTTTCGGTCTTTGCCGCCCGGAGGAAGAGGTCGATCTCCGCCGACTGCTCGTTGACGGTCCACCGGGTGGAGAACCAGGCATCCCCGCCCCGCGTCATCGGGCCCCGGTGGGTATAGCGAATCGTGTCCACCGCGATCACCGATCCGTTGGGCGCCCGATAGATCTCCTCCCGGAGGCGGAGCGGCTGCCACTCCCCATCGAGCTGATACCGCGCTGGCGCCTCGAGCCGGTCGACCGTCTCCCGGTAGAGGTCGAGGACGTCCCCACCGGTGTTGGTAAAGGTCCAGGCCAGGTGGCGGTTGAACCCGATCACGATCCCGGGGGCGCCCGGCAGCGAGACGCCGGCGGCATCCAGCCGTCCGGGAACCACGAGATGGGCTTCGTACCAGATCGACGGAAGGGTGAGTTCCAGGTGCGGGTCGCCCGCGAGGATCGCGTGGCCACCGAGGGTCCGGGCCGGAGCCACTGCCCAGTTGTTGCTCCCCACCGCACCGCCGTCGGCCATCGAACCATCCGGCCCGAACTGCGGGCGGACGGCGGCCAGCACCGCGGCGGCGGAATCGGGCGCGCCGGGCGGCGGCAACCGGATGTAGCCGTACCTGGGCCCGCCCCGGCCTGCCGGCTGGATCGGCTCCTGGATCGGGTTGTTGAGGGGAACCAGTGCCTCCGCCGCGGCGGCCCCGACCAGGCTCTGCACCAGCAGGCGGACCGGGGCGGGATCCTGGGAGGCGAGGGTGTATCCCATCCGGGCGAAGAGGTAGGCGCTGTGCACCGGCTCGAACCGACGCGGCCGGCGGCCGAGCAGGTGGTACTCGAGCGGCAGATCGTCGGGACCCAGCGCATCGAGGTATTGATTCACCCCGTCGGCATAGGCGACGATCGCACGATACCCGAAATCGCTGGTGTCGAGGGCGGCGAACTTCCGCTCCGCCCCCCAGGCCATCCCGAGTTGGCGGACGGTCCGGTCAGCCTCCAGCGCTCCGGAGCCGACGAGTCCGGTGAGGGTTCCCTCGCCAGCTCGGGTCTGGATCTCGAGTTGGAACAGGCGGTCGCGGGCCACCAGGTACCCCATGACCCGGTAGACGTCGAGTTCGGTCGCGCCGTAGAGATGTGGGACCCCGCGGTCGTCCACCACCACGGTCACCGGCCCGGACAGGCCGGTGAGGGCAATGGTGGCCTCCGGGTCCATCACCGCTTGTCCGGCCACGGACCAGAACCCCCGGAAGGGATCGAGAAGGGGGCCGACTCGTGGAAGGGGACCGACCGATCTCAGGCTGGCGCCGGTGAGCAGGCCGAACACGATCACGGCCCCCGAGCGGGAGATCCATCCGGGGCGTCGGGAAGGCATGCGGGATCCTTGGCGCAGGAACGCGAATCGGGGACGGTCAAGCTTCCCGAACGGCGCCCGAAATGTCAACCCGGAACGGCCAGCACCCTTCCACCGGGCCACCGAGGGTGCTACCGTCCGCCGGTTGCCCACCCTGGAGAAACCCGATGCGACTTGGCTCTATCCTCTTGGCCCTGACCCTCACGGCCGGGTGCCGCTCCGCGCCACCCGCCACCACACCGACGCCGAGCCAAGCCGGTACTGCAGAGCCCATCCCCATCACCCAGGCGTACGACCTGGTGATCGAAGGGGGACGGGTGGTGGACGGGACCGGCAGCGCCTGGTTCTACGGCGACCTCGCGGTCCGGGGCGGGCGAATCGTGGCCATCGCGCCACCGGGCAGGCTTCGGGCGGTACCGGCCACGGAGCGGCTCGATGCGACCGGGCTGGTGGTCTCCCCGGGGTTCATCGACATCCAGAGCCATTCCCGCGATGCGCTGCTGGACGGCGACGGCCGCCTGGTGAGCAAGATCACCCAGGGGATCACCACCGAGATCATGGGCGAGGCGGGGACCAACGCGCCCCAGAATGCCCGCACCGGTGGGTCGGGGGGCCACGACTTTACCGGCCCCCGGGGATTCGACCGCTGGCTCCAGGCCATGCAGTCGAACGGGGCCTCGACCAATTTCGGCTCCTTCGTCGGCGCGACCACCGTGCGGATGTACGCCAAGGGCATGGCCCAGGGTCTCGCGACACCGGCTGCACTCGACACCATGCGCGCGGTGGTGCGGAACGCGATGGAGGACGGCGCCTTCGGGCTGGGCTCTGCCCTGATCTATCCCCCGGCGAACTACGTCCGCACCGAGGAGTTGATCGAGCTGGCCCGGGCCATGGCCCCCTACGGCGGGCTCTACATCACCCACATGCGCTCCGAAGCCGACACCTGGCTCGAGGCGATCGACGAGGCCCTCCGGATCGGGCGTGAGGGTGGCGTTCCGGTGGAGATCTTCCACCTGAAGGCCGGTGGCAGACGCAACTGGTCCAAGGCTCCAGCCGCCATCGCCAAGATCGACTCCGCCCGGGCGGCGGGGCAGGACGTCCAGGCCGACATGTATCTCTACATCGCCGGCGGCACCGGTCTCGATGCCTGTCTCCCGCCCTGGGCGGCGGCCGACGGGAAGTTGTTCAGCAACCTGCAGGACCCCGCCACCAGGATCCGGATCAGGGCCGAGATGGATCGCGAGCAGCAGGAATGGGAGAACCTCTGCCAGCTCGCCACTCCCGAGGGCGTGCTGGTGCTCGGTCTCCTCCGGCCGGAGACCAAACCCCTGGCCGGCAAGCGACTGGCAGAGATCGCGGCGATCCAGGGCAAGCCGTGGCAGGAGACGATCATGGACCTCCTGCTGGCGGAGCGGCAGCGGATCGGGACGATCTATTTCATGATGACCGAGGAAAACGTCCGGCTCCAGCTCCAGCAGCCGTGGATCAAGTTCGGCACCGATGCCGGGGGGGTGGACCCGGACAGCACCACCGCGCTGGTCCATCCCCGGACCTATGGCAACTTCACTCGGCTGCTGGGCAAGTATGTCCGGGAGGAGCAGGTGATCCCGCTGGAGGATGCGATCCGCAAGGCAACCTCGGCGGTAGCGACCCGGCTCTCCATCATGGACCGGGGGGTGCTCCGGCCCGGCATGTGGGCGGACATCGTGGTGTTCGATCCGGCCACCATCGCCGATCGGGCCACCTTTGAGGCGCCCCATCAGCTGTCGGTCGGCATCCGGGAGGTATTCGTCAACGGGGTGGCCGTCGTCCGGGCCGCCCGACCGACCGGGGCCAAGCCAGGAAGGATCGTCCGCGGACCGGGCTGGACCGGGGCCAAGCCCTAGGACATCCAGGTATGCCCGCACGGACCATTCGACCTGGCAGGCCTCGCCGTGACGCCCGGCCCGATCGGGTTTATGACGAACTCCGCTCTCTCATCGTCCGCGGCCGGCTGGCGCCGGGCAGCCGGCGGATCGAGACGGAGATCGCGGAGCGGTTCGATGTTTCCCGCCCCCCAGTGCGGGGCGCGCTCCAGCGGCTCCGCCAGGAGGGCTA
>CAYINH010000280.1:0-4001 GCA_964364615.1 uncultured Gemmatimonadaceae bacterium | reverse complement strand
GTCCAGGAGTTCTTTTCGATCGGGGAGGTCTGTGCCCTGACCGACCTCAAGCCACACGTGCTCCGCTACTGGGAGAGCCAGTTCCGCTTTCTCAATCCCTCGAAGAATCGCTCAGGCAACCGGGTCTACAAGAGCCGGGAGGTCGAGATGATCCTCCTGGTCAAACACCTCCTCTACACCGAGAAGTACACCATCGAGGGCGCCCGGATCCGGTTGGACGCCTACCGGAAGAACGGCGCCCTGAAGGAGACCGCGCGGCGAGCCGCCTCGATCGAGGCGATCGCCGAGTTGCGGGAGGCGGTAGATCGGGCCCTGCAGGCACTCGATGGGAAGTCCGGTCCGGACCGCGACGACCCGCTATCTTCCCGCCGATGAAAATCCTGGTCAGCAACGACGACGGCATCCTGGCGCCAGGCATCGGGTTGCTGGCGGAGGCCTGCCTCACGGTGGGCCAGGTGACCGTGATCGCACCGGACCGGGAACAGAGCGGTACCTCGCACTCGCTCACCATGCACCGACCGCTCAGGCCCCAGCGACGCCACGACGGCTCGTTCCAGGTGGACGGCACCCCCACCGACTGTGTCCTCCTGGCGTTCGGGGGTCTGCTCCCCGAGCGACCGGACTTCGTGTTCTCAGGGGTGAATCACGGGCCCAATATGGGAGAAGATGTCCTCTATTCGGGGACGGTGTCGGTGGCGATGGAGGCGGTGACCCTGGGTGTGCCGGGGATTGCCATCAGCTTCGCCGGGTCGGAAGTGGAGACCCTGCTCAGCTACCGGGAGATGCTGGCGAAACTGGTGCACCAGATCACCCAGGTCGTAGCGTTCCCGCCGGACACCCTGCTGAATATCAATCTGCCTGACATTCCCGCCTCCCAGGTCCTCGGGGTGCAGGTGACCAAGCTGGGCAGTCGCTACTTCTCGGAATCCATCGCGCTCAGCAAGGACCCGAGGGGCCGGGATATCTACTGGATCGGCGGAGGCCAGATCACCTGGACCGGAACCGGCGATACCGACCATGCCGCCGTGGCCGGAGGGTACGTATCAGTTACACCACTCCATATGGATCTGACCAGCTACCAACTGCTCGAAACGGTGAAGCAATGGTCGCTCAGCGGCTGACCGGCGACAGCTACGGCGGCTATCGCACCCGACTGGTCGAGCAGCTGCAAGCCAAGGGGATCAAGGACCTGGCCGTCCTCAAGGCCATCGCCACGGTGCCCCGCCACCTCTTTGTCCCCGAATCCGTCCGTCATCGGGCCTACGAGGACTCGGCCCTGCCATTGGGAGCCGGGCAGACGATCTCCCAGCCCTGGGTGCAGGCCCGATCGCTGGAACTTCTCCGGCTCACCGGGAGCGAGCGGGTGCTGGAGGTCGGGGCAGGGTCCGGCTACCAGACCGCCCTGCTGGGGTGCCTTTGCTCGGCCGTCTTTGCGGTGGAACGGATTCCGGCACTGGCCTACCAGGCAAGGGAGGCCCTGGCCAAGGCGGGCGTCTCGAATGTCTCAGTGCTGGTAGGGGACGGGACGCTCGGCTGGAGCTCCTGCGCCCCCTATGACGCGATCGTCGTGGCGGCCGCCTCACCCACCGTGCCCAAACCCCTGATTCAGCAATTGGCCCCGGGTGGCCGACTGGTGATCCCGGTCGGGGACGGGGATGTTCAGTCCCTCCGGGTGCTCGAACGCCGGGGCGACGACCTGGTGGAGACCCACGTGGCCGATGTCCGTTTCGTCCCTCTCATCGGCCGCCACGGCATACCGGAGTCCTGAGCGAACCCATGGACCTGCTCGGCGCCGGGCTGGACTTCTTCCTTCATCTCGACCGATACCTGGCCGAGGTCATCGCTCAGTACGGGCTCTGGACCTATGGGCTCCTGATCCTGATCGTCTTTCTTGAGACCGGCGTGGTCGTTACCCCATTCCTCCCGGGGGACAGCCTGCTGTTCGCCGCGGGGACCTTCGCCGCGCTGGGAAGCCTCGATCCCTGGATCCTGTTCTGGAGCCTGGCAGCAGCAGCGATTGCCGGAGACACCCTCAACTACTGGGTCGGGAGGACCATCGGCCCCAAGGCCTTCAGCGGGAAGATCCGTTGGCTTCGCCAGGATTACCTTCGGCGAACCGAAGAGTTCTACGCCCAACACGGCGGCAAGACCATCCTGCTGGCCCGCTTCGTCCCGATCATCCGGACCTTCGCGCCCTTCGTGGCCGGGGTGGGGCAGATGGCCTACCCGCGGTTTTTGGGGTACAACGTCGGTGGGGGAACTCTCTGGGTCGGGCTGTTCGTCTTCGGCGGTTACTTCTTCGGGACGATCCCCGTCGTGCAGGCCAACTTCTCTGTCGTGGTCCTCGGCATCATCGTCGTCTCCGTCCTGCCGATCCTGTACGAGGTGGTCAGGGGGTGGCAAAAGGCCAGGACGGGATGACGGTCCGGTACCAGATCCACGGCCGGGTCCAAGGGGTCGGGTTTCGGTGGTTTGTTCGAGAGCACGCCCAGCGGTTGGGGCTCACCGGGACAGTCCGTAACCTGGCCAGTGGGAGCGTCCAGGTGGAGGCCTCAGGGTCGCTGGAGGCCCTGAGGGAACTTGAGCAGCTGCTCTCCTCTGGGCCGAGAGGAGCTTTTGTCACAAAAGTGGATAAAGACGGGAATGTAGATGAGGTCATGCCACCAGGTGGCTTCCGAGTAACAGGATAGCTTCCGGAGCTCAGCTGGTATCTTTGTCCACATCCACGCCACCTTGGTCGCACCCACGGCCGAATCTCCCGCGGTGTTGAAGTCGGAACGGCTATCCCGTTATCTTTCCAAGCTTTGGCCCCCGTAGCTCAGATGGATAGAGCAGCGGTTTCCTAAACCGTTGGCCGGGTGTTCGAGTCACCCCGGGGGCATCCCGGAGGCACCCCTCCAGCGCCAAGAGCCTTGTTAAGGAGTCCCATGAGCAGCACCAAGCCAGCAGCGAAACAGAAGGCAGCTGCCCCAGTCGTCGCCGTCGAGCCGCCGAGCCGCGAAGAGCGGTTCCTGAACTGGTTCAAGGCGAATCAGACGCCGGTCTTGGCTGGGGCAGCCGTCCTGGCCACGATCGTTCTCCTGACTTGGGGGTTCTCGGTCGCCTCGGCCCGGAAGGAGGCTGCGGCACAGGCGAGGCTGGAAGCGGCTTGGAACGCCCAGGACGCCGGCAACCTCCCACTCGCCGCCAGTGAATTCCAGGCGGTGGTCGACGGCTTCGGTGGCACCAATGCCGCGATGGAGGCCGTCATTGCCGTCAATCAGGCCCGTCTTCTGAACGGGCAGAGTCAATTGGCCGTCGATGCCCTCAGGGAATTCCTGGCCACCAACCCGTCGATTGGGTTCAAGGCCTCAGCGGGGAGGTTGCTGGGCGCGGCCCTGGAGAACGTCGGGAAGCCAGTCGAGGCGGCCGCCGCATATGAGGCCGCGGCCGGGGACGCCACGGAGGCCTTCCGGAAGGCGGAAGCTCTGGTCGCGGCGGGTCGGGCCTACCGGGCCGCCGGGAACACGGACGCCGCCATTCGAGTCCTGCGGCAGGTGATCACCGACTACCCGGAAACCGCGAGCTTCCCAGCGGCTGAGATCCGCTTGGGAGAGCTGACCAGAGGCTCTTAGGCCCAAGGGGCTCTTTCTGACGCCCAACGACGTCTCCCTGAAATTGGCCCCGGTTTGCTGCTCGGGGCCTTTTCCTTTGGCCTGTTGCATACAACGTATAAGATGTATTCTGTTAAGTTCTAACGTTGATGGCTGTGGAGAACTCGGCTCGCCGCCGGTTGCCGCTGCCCTATCGTTATGAAGTAATTGGAGTTAACGGACCACGCCGGTGTAGACCAGACGCCCTTCGCCACACAGCCAGGCCTCGGTTACCACCCCGTTGTCCAGCATCCCGGCGACCGAGAGTTGGATTCCGAGGCGGGTCAACCACTCCCCCGGTAGCCGACGAAGTCCCTTCGCCTCCGCCACCATCGCCGACGCCACCGTACCGGTCCCGCACGCCAGCGT
>CAYINH010000279.1:674-4009 GCA_964364615.1 uncultured Gemmatimonadaceae bacterium | reverse complement strand
CATGTTCACGCCGGACTGGAGCGCCCTGGCGCAGCCCAAGGTCTGGCTGGCCGCCACCGGGCAGATCTTCTTCACCCTGTCGGTCGGGATGGGGTCGCTCCAGGCGTATGCCTCCTACCTGACCCGGAAGGATGACCTCGTCCTCTCCGGCATCGCCACCGCGGCCACCAATGAGACGGCGGAAGTGGTTCTGGGCGGCTCACTGGCCATCCCGGCCGTGGTGACCTTCTTCGGGGTGAGCGGGGCGATCTCGATCGCTGCGGGAGGGAATTTCGACCTGGGCTTCATCGCGATGCCCCTGGTCTTCAACCAGCTCCCGGGTGGGGTGCTGATCGCCACCTTGGCCGGGGTGATGTGGTTCGGCCTGCTGTTCTTTGCCGGGATCACCTCCTCGGTGGCGATGGCAACCCCAGCGCTGGGCTTCATGGAGGAGAACTTCGGCTGGACCCGGAAGAAGGGGGCGATCATCCTTGGGTCGATCGCCTGTCTCCTGGGCGCCCTCCATGTGATCTACAACACCCGCGGATTCCTGGACGAGTGGGACTACTGGGCCGGCACCTTCGGGCTGGTGATCCTGGCGCTGGTCGAGACAATACTCTTCGTCTGGGTCCTCGGGCCCGACAACATGTGGCGGGAGTTGCACGAGGGCGCCAGCGTTCGGATCCCGAAGTTCTTCAAGTTCGTGATGACCTGGATCACCCCGGTCTTCCTGCTGGTGATGATGATCTGGTGGACGGTGCAGGAGGCGATTCCGACCCTGCTGCTGCAGAACAAGCCGGAGTCGGAACACACCATCCGGTGGATTTCCCGGGGCATCATGGTGGGGATCCTGCTGGTGCAGCTCTATCTCATCAAGGCGGCATGGGCCAAGCGGGCCCTGCGGAAGGGGGCAGCATGAGTCAGACCGCGATCATCTTCATGGCGTTCGCCTGGATCTTCGTCCTCGGCCTGACCGGGTGGAGCTGGTACAAGCTCCTGACCGAGGAATCTCCGACGGAGCACCCCCCTCCGCCCGGCACATCGTTGTAGATTCCAGTCGGGTCTGACGGGGCGCCGGGAGGATCGGCGCCCCGCTCGTTTGCGGTCAGGAAAGGAACCCGCGTGACGATCAGTCTGAGTGCGGCAAAGCAGCAGGCGGCGAAGGCCGTCGCCGAAGCCCTGCAGGGGGCTCGGCGGATCGTGCTGACCACCCACGTCAATCCGGATGGAGACGGCCTCGGCAGTGAGGTGGGGCTCGCCCTCCTGCTCCGGGCGATGGGCAAGGAAGTGACGGTAGCCAACCCATCCCCCACGCCGGCCCGCTACGACTTCCTGTTCGAGGCGCTCCCGGGGCTGGACCAGAGCCGCGAGGCGGTCAAGGCGATCCGCCGGTCAGACCTGATCGTGGTGCTCGACATCGCCGATACCGGCCGGCTCGGGTCCCTGGGTGGGGAGGTCGAGAAGCGCGGGGTGCCGGTGGTCTGCCTCGATCACCACGCCAGTCCGGGCCACCTGCCCAAGGGGCCGCGGTATGTCGACCCGACGGCGGCGGCCACCGGAGAGCTGGTGTACGAGGTCGCGGTGGCCAATGGGTGGCCCGTCACCGAGCCGGTGGCGCGGTCGCTCTACGTCGCGCTGGTGACCGACACCGGCGGCTTCCGGTTCAGCAACACCCACCCCCGCACCCTGCGGATCGCCGCGGACCTGCTGGAGGTGGGCATCGACCCCGAGTCGATCTACCTGGACGTGTACGCCAACGCCCCGGCCGGTCGGCCCCTCCTGCTGGCGGAGACCCTGGCCACCATGGTGATCGAGCGGGATCAGGGGTTGGCCTGGGTGACCGTGCCGCCGGGAGCGATGGAGCGCCATGGGGTCACCTCGGACGACCTGGAGGGGATTGTGGAACATCCCCGGTCGATCAGCGGAATCCGGCTCGCGATCCTGTTCCGCGAACTGACCGGCGGGCGGGTCAAGGTCTCCCTCCGGAGCGTGGGGGAGGTCAACGTGGCGGAGTTTGCCCACCGGTTCGGTGGGGGTGGGCACGCCAAGGCGGCCGGCGTGGCTGTCACTGGCGAGATGGCCGAGGTTCAGGAGAAGATTCTCGGCGAAGCCCGCCAGTATCTGGCCGGGCTGGGGAATGGAGCTTTGAATGAGTGAACAGGTGCTGGACCGGATTGAGCGGACGCTCGACGAACTCCGGCCCTATATCGCCTCCCACCGGGGCATGGTGGAGGTGGTCGATTTCGACGATGGGGATGGGACCCTCGTGCTCCGGCTCGGGGGGGCCTGCCATGGCTGTGCCGCGTCCACGGTGACCCTGCGTCAGGGGATCGAAGTGCGGTTGCGGCAGGCGGTCCCGGAAGTCCGGAAGATCGAGGCCGTATGAGCGCCCTCGAGGGTGCCATCATGGCCGAGTTGGCCCGGATTCAGAGTCCCCGGGTCAGGGACGACCTGGTCTCGGCGGGGATGGTCAAGGACCTGGTCGTCAGCGACGAGGGGAAGGTGAGCTTTGTCTTCCTGCTGGGGAAGGCGGACCCGGCCACCCTGGTGCGCGATGCCCGGCGGGCGGTCCAGGGGATCGAAGGGGTCACCCAGGTCAAGATCACCGTGGTGGATCCGGCGGGTCCGGCGGCCACCACCCACGCCGCCCCCGGCCCATCCCCCGGTGCGCCAGGCGGTGGTGCCCCGACGGCGCCGGAATACGGCAACATCCGGCGGGTGCTGGCGGTCTCTTCCGGCAAGGGTGGGGTGGGGAAGAGCACCGTGGCGGTCAATCTGGCCGTGGCGCTGGCCCGGAGCGGCCGGCGGGTCGGGCTGATGGATGCCGACGTCTACGGGCCCAACATCCCGCGGATGTTCGGGATCTTCGAAAAGCCGGTGGTGATCGGGGGACGGATTCAGCCGCACCAGGTCCACGGCGTCAAGCTGATCTCGCTGGGTTTTCTCATCGACCGCGACGCCCCGGCGATCTGGCGGGGGCCGATCATCATGAAGATCATCCAGCAGTTCCTGCGGGACGTGGAGTGGGGCGAGCTGGACGACCTGATCGTCGACATGCCGCCGGGGACCGGCGATGCCCAGCTGTCGCTGGTGCAGAGCATCACGGTGAGCGGCGCGGTCATCGTCACCACCCCGCAGGAGATGGCGGTGGGGGATGCGTTGCGGGGTGCCAGGATGTTCGAGAAGGTCAACGTCCCGGTGCTCGGAATCGTGGAGAACATGTCCGGGTTCACCGATCCGGACACCGGCAAGCGGTGGGACCTGTTTGGCTCGGGGGGCGGGGCCCGGCTGGCGGAGGAACTGGGGGTGCCGCTGTTGGGCCAGATTCCGCTGCAGCCCGATCTGGCGGCGTCGGC
>CAYINH010000279.1:0-664 GCA_964364615.1 uncultured Gemmatimonadaceae bacterium | reverse complement strand
CGCCCGGGGGTAACCGATCCTGGTGAGCGCCCGGGGTTGTCGGGGGGGAGTGGCGCTGGCCGCGCGGGCCGAGGCGGGGTCCAGGGCGGCCGGGACCGGGGTCAAGCTGCCGGTGCTGAATCTGTAGCTCCGGTCCCAAGGGCCGAGAATACCCCGAATCCCGATCACCGTGGCGGTCGCAGCAGGGATCGATGGGCCTGGTGCTTTGTGTCCCAAGGACACGGTTTCCTCTTCCTGCGGACGTGTCATTTTGACCCAACGGTCTTGTTTGTCCCCGGCTAGGTTGTTATATCTTTTCGGCTTACGGCATTACCCATGGTGGTATGGAACTTGTCCTGTAGATGCGCGCAATTGTCCCGATTGATGCGCACGAGTTTCTGGGGCTCTTTGTCCTGCCGTTTCTTTCTGCAACGCCGTACCTTGTTTCGTCGCAGGCAATTCGGCGCCTGTGCCGCCTGTGCAGTCTTTTCTCCAACCGAGGGGATTTCACGCATGAGTTACTCGAGACTTCGTACGATCGTGTCCGGAGGGCTGGGGGCGGCGTTCCTGTTGTTTGGGGTCGCGACCGCTCAGGCCCAGACCGGAACGGTCACCGGTCGCGTGATCGGCGACGATGCGGCAGGCGGTGCGCTTGAGAGCGCCCGGGTGTCGGTGGTCGGCTCGA
>CAYINH010000278.1:0-4035 GCA_964364615.1 uncultured Gemmatimonadaceae bacterium | reverse complement strand
AGCCAAGTTCATGCGCACTTCGCTCGGCACCGCCACGGTGTCGATGAAGAAGCGCCCGGACGCCGCCCTCCACTCCTCCTGGAACTGGGAGCTCATCTCCGACAAGCCGCTCGAGTGGTGGGAACCCCGGATCCGCCGGATCAAGGAGGCCTTTCCCCATCGGGTGCTGATTGCCTCGATCATGGCCGGATCGGGTAACGACAAGGAGCTGGGTCACTGGCAGACCCTCGCGACGGCCTGCCAGAACGCCGGCGCCGACGGGCTGGAGCTCAACTTCTCGTGCCCCCACATGGACCGGAAGGACATGGGCTCCAACATCGGCAAGGATCAGGGACTCTGCTCGGTGGTGACCGAAGCGGTCAAGGAGGTGTCGACCATTCCGGTCTGGTGCAAGCTCACCCCGGCCACCGCCGACATCGTGGTCGAGGCGGCGGCCTGCTTCCGGGGCGGGGCCGACGCGATCGTGTCGTCCAACACCTTCCCGTCGCTCCCCATCATCGACCCCGAGACCCTGGAGTTCGAAATCAACGTTGACGGACTGGTCTCGAGCGGTGGCCTCGGCGGTCCGGCCATCCTGCCCCTGTCCCTCGCCAAGATGGCCCAGATGACCGCCGCCTTCCCCGACAGGAGCTTCTCCGGCATCGGCGGCATCTCCGACATGGCCCAGGCTCTGAGCTACTTCCTGCTGGGCTGCGGCACGGTTCAGGTCTGCACCGCCGCAATGCTGGATCAGGCCATCGGCCCGAACGTCATCAAGCGGCTCAACCAGCAGTACCGGGAGTTCCTGGAGAAGCACGAGGAGCGGGGCTGGCGCTCCCTCGATGACTTCCGGGGCGCCCGGCGCGATCGGGTTGTCTCTCAGTCGAACATCCGCCGCCCAGAGGCGGCGGACTATCACGCCGGCTACGATGCCGTCGAAGGATACGCGGAGCCCCAATGACCATGCCCCCGTGCGATTACCAGCCCCGCCCCTACCAGGGCCCCCCGCATGCGGACGTCCTCGCGATGCGCCGGGCCTACTGCAACCCCGCGATCTCGGCGCTGTACCAGGAGCCGCTGATGATTGTCGAGGGCCACATGCAGTACCTCTTCGATGAGAGGGGCACCCGGTACCTGGACCTGTTCGCCGGCATCGCGACCGTCTCCTGCGGCCACGGTCACCCGACGATCACCGCGGCCATCAAGCAGCAGGTCGACACCCTGCAGCACGCCACCACCGTCTACCTGCATCCCAACATGCCGGCGTTGGCGAAGAAGCTGGCCGGGAAGATGCCGGCCGGCCTCGATGTGACGTATTTCGTGAACAGCGGCAGTGAGGCCAACGACCTGGCGATCCAGATGGCCCGGCTCTATACCGGCCACCCGGATGTCCTCGCGGTGCGCAACTCCTACCACGGGGCCTCCCCCTCCGCCAATGCGCTGACCTCCCACAGCACCTGGAAGTACCCGGTCAACGTCTCGAGTGGGGTACATCACACCGTCTGCCCGGACCCCTACCGCAGCCGGTTCGACGGCACCCCGGAGGAGATCGCGTCGCAGAGCGTGGAGGATCTCCGGGACCTCATCCGGTTCGGCACCTCGGGGGCGATCGCGGCGTTCATCGCCGAGCCGATCCAGGGAGTCGGTGGGGTGACCCACGGCGCCCCCAACTATCTCAAGGAAGCGTACGCGACCGTGCGGGAGTTCGGTGGCCTCTGCATTGCCGACGAAGTCCAGACCGGCTTTGGTCGGACCGGCGCGAACTACTGGGGCTTCCAGAACTACGGCGTGGTGCCCGACCTGGTTGTCATGGCCAAGGGGATCGGCAACGGCGTCCCCCTGGCGGCCGTCACCACCAGGAGGGAAATCGCCGAGTCCCTGACCCAGCGGATCCACTTCAATACCTTCGGCGGCAACCCGGTCTGCATGGCGGCGGGCCTGGCGGTGCTCGACGTGATCGACGCCGATGGATTGCAGGAGAACGCCCGCGTGGTCGGGGCCCGTCTCAAGTCCGGCCTCACCCGGCTCATGGCCAGGCATCCGCTGATCGGCGACGTGCGGGGCCTTGGTCTCATGCTCGGCATCGAACTGGTCCGCGACCGCGCCACCAAGGAGCCTGCCAAGGCCGAGACCCTGCAGCTGATGGAAGAGACCCGGTCCCGCGGGGTCTTGGTCGGCAAAGGCGGGATCGACGGCAACGTGGTGCGGGTCAAGCCGCCGCTCTGCCTCACGGCGGCGGATGCCGACTTTGCGCTCGAAGTGTTCGACCGCTCGCTCCAGGCCATCGGATAACTGGAGGTGATCCCGTGACGTTCGATACCATCATCCGGGGCGGCACCGTCGTCACCCCGACCGGCACCATCCTGGCGGATGTCGGGATCGCTGGCGAGACCATCGCGGCGATCGGCTCCGAGCTGGCGGCCTCCGCCACCACGACCGTCATCGATGCAGCCGGGCACTATGTCATTCCAGGGGTCCTGGATGTTCACGTGCACCTGGAGCTGCCCTTCTGCGGGACCACCTCCGCCGACGACTACCGCAGCGGCACCCGGGCCGGAGCACGGGGAGGGGTCACCACCCTCATCGACTTCGCGATCCCCTATGCCGGCGAATCGCTCCAGGACGCCGCGGACAACTGGATGGCCCGGGCCGAGGGCAAGGCGCTGATCGACTACACCTTCCACATCTGCATCACCCGATGGGACGAGCACAAGGACCAGATCAAGGGGATGGTGGACCGGGGGTTCACCACCTTCAAGGAGTTCATGATCTACCAGTCCGAGGGGTGGCAGTCGGACGACCGGGCCATGTTCGGGACCCTGGAGAAGATGCGCGAGTACGGCACCATGCTCCTGGTCCACGCCGAATCCGCCCGGGTGCTCGACGAACTCATCGCCCGGCATCACACCCCGGAGTTGATGGCACAGTACGGGGCCCGATTGCACGCGATGACCCGCCCCAACTTCATCGAGGCCGAGGCGATCCAGCGGGCGGTCACCTGGTCGGAAGTCACCGGGGGCCAGCTGTACATCGTGCACATGTCCACCGCGGAGGGCACCGAGATCGTGCAGCAGGCCCAGGCCCGCGGGGTCCCGGTCCTGGCCGAGACCTGCGCCCAGTACCTGGTGCTCAACGACGACGTCTTTGGCCGGGAGGACGGTCACCTCTTTGCCTGCTGCCCCCAGCTCAAGAAGCCGGCCGATTCCGCCCGGCTCTGGCGCGGACTCCAGGAAGAGACGGTCTCGGTCATCTCGACCGACACCTGCACCTTCACCCGGGAACAGAAGGCCATGTGGCAGGGCGACTGGACCAGGATCCCGATGGGGATGCCCGGCCTGGAGACCCTGTTGCCGATCGGATACACCCACGGCGTCCTCGCCGACCGGCTCACCCTCGACGAACTCTGCCTGGCGCTCAGCACCAACCCGGCCCGGATCATGGGGCTCTACCCGCGCAAGGGTGCCATCGCGGTGGGCAGCGACGCCGACCTCGCGATCATCCACCCCACCTCCCGGCGCACCGTGTCGCCCGACACCATGGAAACCAACGCCGACTGGTCGCCATTCGACGGCTGGGACCTGGCCGGCTTTGCCAGGACGACCCTGTCCCGCGGCGAGGTGATCGTGGACGACTACGCCGTGGTCGGCCAGGCGGGCCGGGGGAAGTGGCTGCATCGGACGACCGCCGGGCTCCATGCTCGATAGCGACGCCCTGGACCCGGAACTCACGGGCAGCCCACTCTGGAACCCCGACCTCGCGCCCACCCCGATGTCGCGGCGAACCTGGTCCACCTACAACATCGCGGCGCTGTGGATCGGGATGAGTGTCGTCCTCACCACCTACACCCTCGCCTCCGGCCTGATGCAGCAGGGGATGACCTGGTATCAGGCCCTCGGCACTATCCTCGCCGGCAACGCGATCGTCCTGCTGCCGATGGTCCTCAATGCCCACGCGGGCACCAAGTACGGCATCTCCTTCCCGGTGCTCTGTCGCGCCAGCTTCGGGGTCCGGGGAGCCAACGTCGCGGCGCTGCTCCGGGCCATTGTGGCCTGCGGC
>CAYINH010000277.1:0-4042 GCA_964364615.1 uncultured Gemmatimonadaceae bacterium | reverse complement strand
CCGCAGGCCGGTCCAAGCCCAACCCTCAAGGAGGGTGAGGGTCTGGGTGCCCCACGCTGAAAGCAGATCGCGGTTGGCCAGGGACCAGACAATGCTGGCGGCCATTCCGCTGATCAGCGTCACGGTGACGGCTGCAGCCCGGCGAACCGAGCGGCCTCCACCGTGGACCCAGGAGGGCAGTCGCAGGATGAAACGATCTGCAATCGCTGGCTGGATCTTGACCCGTGACATGACGTGATCGGAGAAGCCGGTCCGCGGTGAGAACTGCGGCAGGTGGCGCAGCTGCTCCACCAGTCGGCGGTCGGCTTCGGCAAGGTTGCGGCATGGAACGCAGGCAACAATATGAGCCTGAACTTCCGTTCCAGGCGCTTGCTCGAGCAGGGTGTCGAGCTCCTCGGCGGTCAGATGCAGATCAAGCAGTCGGGTCATACGCGCTCCCATACGGCGGTGGTCAACGACGGGTTTCAGTCTTCGCGCAAATGGCTGAGGAGGGTCCTCAGTTCGGCCCGTGCGCGGTGGATGTAGGTCTTCACGGTCCCCAGTGGGAGATCGAGCATGTCAGCGATTTCCTCGTAGGATCTGCCTTCTACGTGGCGGAGCAGGATGCAGTTGCGGTACTCGGGCCGCAGGGTCCGGATGGCCTCTTCGATCGCGGTGCCCAACTCCAGCGCCTCGAGGTCGTCCAGGGGCGATGGGTCGGACGATCCAAGTTGCAACGCCGTGGCCTCGACCGCTTCCGGGGTCATGGCGTGGGGAGAGCCCTCGATCGACAGGGTATCGAGCTCGCGGCGGCGCAGGTGATCGATGGCGGTGTTGTTGGCGATCTTGAAGACCCATGAGGAGAACTTGAACTCGGGCCGGTAGCTGGCGATCGCGTTGAGGACCTTGATGAAGGTCTCCTGGGCCAGGTCCTCGGCCCGCTCCCGATCGCGGACCATCCGGTAGATGAGGGAGAAGACCGGCCGCTCGTACCGGCGGATGAGCTCACGGTAGGCGGCCTCCCGGCCGGCCCTTGCCGAGAGGACCACATCCTGATCGGAGAGCTGGTTCAGCGGGGTGGCCTGCTCAGCCACGTGCGGTCCGCCGGGTTGCCCGCCGCCGGTCAGGGGCCCAGATTTCGCGGTCTATGTCCGTCACAGATCGCGAGTTAACGGAAATGGATGGGGGGGACAAGCGCGAATTCGTTCGCGGGATGTTCACCGCCATTGCACCCCGATACGACTTTCTCAATCATCTGCTCAGCCTCAATCTCGATCGGGTGTGGCGGCGCCGAGCCGTGAAGCGCCTCGACTGGGAACGGGTGCCTGACGGGGTCTATCTCGATCTCTGCTCCGGGACGATGGACCTGGCCGCCACCCTGGGCAACTCTCCCGGGTTTCTGGGTCGGGTCGTCGGCGCCGACTTCGTCCACCCGATGCTGGTCCGCGGCCGGGACAAGTGCTCCCGGGCCGTCCCGGTCAGCGCCGATGCCCTCGACCTCCCCTTTGCCGACCGGTACTTCGATGGCGCCACCGTCGGCTTCGGAGTTCGGAACCTGGCCGACCTGGGCCGAGGGCTCCAGGAAGCGGCCCGGGTACTCAAGCCGGGGGCCCGCCTCGTGATCCTCGAATTCACCACCCCGGCCTGGCAGCCCCTCCGGGGCGCCTACCTGGCCTACTTCCGGCATGTGCTTCCCACCGTTGGGCGTCTCGTGTCGAAACATAGGACAGCGTACAGCTACCTTCCAGAGTCGGTTCTCACCTTTCCCGAACCGGAGGCGCTGGCGGAGATGCTGAGGGGGGCTGGCTTCGTGGCTGTGGGGTTCACCCGGCTGACCGGCGGCATCTGCGCCTGTCATGTGGGCGTGCGGGCCTGAGCGCCCCGGTGCGGACCCGATGACCAGCACTTCCGCCGGAGCCGGTCGGGACGGGCAGTTGCTGCGCGGCGAGTCCGTCCTGATCCGATATCTCAACTTCGTCAAACTCCCCCACACCCTGTTTGCCCTGCCGTTCGCTCTGCTCGGGGTTCTGGCGGCCTCCTGGACTTTTCCCGTGACCTTGCGGCTGGTCGGGCTGGTGGTGGTCGCCTTCAGCGCGGCGCGCTGGGTGGCGATGGGGTTCAACCGGATCGCCGATCGGGAGTTTGATGCCCGGAATCCCCGGACCGCGATGCGGGAGCTCCCTCGAGGGGTGCTGTCGGTCGGTCAGGCGTGGGTTTCGGTGGTGGTGGCCGCCGGGGTCTTCGTGGCCGCCGCCTGGGCCATCAACCCTGTCTGTCTCCTGCTGTCACCGGTGGCGCTCGTCTGGGTAATGAGCTACAGCCTCTCCAAACGGTTTACCTGGTGGCCGCACCTCTGGCTCGGCGTCAGTCTGGCGATGGCCCCGGTCGGCGGGTACCTGGCGGTGACCGGCGGGTGGAGCGATCCCTGGTGGGTGCTGCCGGCGATCACCCTGGCGGTGGCCAGTTGGGTGGCCGGCTTCGACGTCTTCTATGCCCTGCCGGACCATGACTTTGACCGGAGCCAGGGGCTCCGCAGCGCGGCGGTCCGCCTCGGGGTGCCCCGGGCGATTCTCTTCGGCAAGCTGCTGCACGGCGTCACCATTCCGGCCCTGGTGCTGTTCGGATTCGGGGCCGGGTTTGGATGGTGGTACTATCTCGGGGTGGCCGCCGCGGCGGCAATCCTGGTCTACCAGCACCGACTGGTCCGCCCCGACGATCTGTCGCGACTCGATGCGGCCTTCTTCATGATGAATGCCGTGATGTCGGTGACCGTGTTCGGCTTTGCCCTTCTCGACAGGCTGCTCTGATGGCATCCCGTTTCGGGGATCTTGGCAGTTTCGTTCAGGCGCTGGAACGGGCGGGAAAACTCCGCCGGATCACGGTGCCTGTCGATCCGGTGCTTGAGGCGCCGGAGATCTGCCAGCGGGTGGTGCGCGAGGGCGGCCCGGCGCTGGTCTTTGAGCGGCCCGTGGGGAGCGACTTCCCGCTGGTGATGAACCTCTTCGGGGCGATGGACCGGATCGAACTGGCCCTGGGGCGTCACCCGGAGGAGATCGGTCGCGAGCTGGTCGCCGCGGTGCAGGCCGTCAATCCCCCGTCGCTCGGTGCGCTCTGGCGAAACCGGAAGTTCCTGGCCCGTGCCACCAACATGCGAGTCCGCCATGTCGGTTCGGCACCGGTCCAGGAGATCGTGGAGGCCCCGGCCCTGGAGGCGATGCCGCACACCCAGTCGTGGCCCCGGGATGGTGGCCGGTTCATCACCTTCGGCCCGACCATCACCGAGGATCCCCGAACCGGGCGTCGCAACTACGGGCTCTATCGGCTGCAGGTTTACGGCAACGCCGAGACCGGAATGCACTGGCAGAGCATGAAGGGCGGGCGGGGGCATCATTTCGAGGCGGAGCGTCTCAACCAGCCGTTGCCCGCGGCGGTGGTGCTCGGTGGCGATCCGATCCTGATGCTCGCTGCCGTCCTCCCGCTCCCGGAGGACGTCGATGAGCTGGCCTTCGCCGGTTTCCTGAGGGGTGCCCCGGTGCCGATGGTGCAGGCCCGCTCGATCCCGCTCCGGGTGCCGGCCAATGCGGAGTTCATTCTCGAGGGAGAGGTCCCGGCCCATGAGCGTCGGCTGGAGGGTCCCTTCGGGGATCACTTCGGGCATTACTCCGAGGCGCACGACTTCCCGGTCTTCCGGGTCAAGCAGGTCACCCGTCGGCGCGGGGCGATGTACCCGGCCACGATCGTGGGGAAGCCCCCCCAGGAGGACAAGTTCATCGGGATCGCGGTGGGGGAGATGGTTGGTCCGCTGATCCGGCTGGTCAACCCGAACATCGTGGACCTGTTTGCCAACGACGCGGCGGGATTCCACAACCTGCTCACGGTGGCGGTCAAGGAACGGCACCCCAAGGAGGTCGTCAAGACCGCGCTCAACCTGCTCGGAACCGGCCAGCTCTCCCTGACCAAGGTGGCCGTCATGGTGCGGGAGGACGTCAATCCCCGCTCCTGGAATGCCACCCTCAGGGAACTGTGGTATCGGTTCGAGCCGGAGGAGCGGATGCTGCTGCTG
>CAYINH010000276.1:0-4055 GCA_964364615.1 uncultured Gemmatimonadaceae bacterium | reverse complement strand
TCAGGGATGACTCCATGGTAGCAGTAAGGGGCGCGCTCTCAACATGCGTTAGGCTGCTGCGAATCCTTCTCATACGACTGGCAGGAAATGATCCGGTCTCGCGCCCTCTCAGCCTTGCTCTCCTTGCTTTGCTGGGCCACGCTCAGCGGCCAAGTCCGCGCACAGGCCGGCCAAGCAACGCTTGTGGTCGTAGGTGAGGATGGGACCTCGAAAACCCTGGCCATGTCCGATTTGGCCGCTCTTCCCCAGATGGAGATCATTGTCCAGGAGCGCGACAGTACGAAGATCGTGTTCCGAGGTCCGACCATCCGGGCGCTCATGACCCTGGTCGGGGCGCCCACCGGGCACGCCCTGCGTGGGCCGAGCATGCTGTTGGCGATCCTGGCAGATGCAGCAGATGGGTACAGGGCCGCCTTCATGCTCGCGGAGCTCGATGAACAGTTCGGCGCGCGACTTGCGATAGTGGCCCTCAGTCAAGACGGGCATGCTCTTTCCGCTCGGGACGGTCCCCTTCGGATCGTGGTGGCCGGTGAGCCGCACCACGCTCGGTGGATGCGGCAGCTCACGCGGCTGCGACTCGTGCGCGTAGGAGGCTAGTTGGAATGAGCCAGCAGCCAGGGATCAAGTTTGAAGTGCAACACTGAGCTTCAGGGGACATAGCACTCCTCCGGGGTGCGATAGCCCAGGCGTTTGCGCTGGCGGTTGGGCCGCAGCGGGATATCTTACATCGATCGGGCCGCGGCGGCCTCCGCAGGGCCCCGCAACTGATGTGCAGTCTCTCACACCTCACACCGGGATCTCGATGTCACTGACTGAGCTGGAATCGACCGTCGCGTCGATCGGTGCATGGGCTAAGACCGCAAAGCCCGCTATTGCTGTCCATGGTGGGATCATCGAGCTCGGCGCCACCTTTCCTGAGGTGACCGTTGTGGGGTTCAGCCCAGACGATGTTGCCCTGTTTCTCGCCCTCGCGACCGAGCTGCCATCGTGCTTGGTGGTCATCGACGCTCCAGTCCTGACGGAGGAAGACTTGCAGTTGGCCGAGGCCCTGGCGGAGGGGGCCTCGTCTGCATCGGACGATGGCTTCCCGACGGCGCTCATCGAAGAGGCACGGTGCCACCTCGGCGAGATCCACCGGGTGACCGCGACGGCCTTTGCGTCAGGCCTCGGCCGGGCGCTCCGCTTTCGTGCCGAAACGGATTGGGGCGCACCGTTGTTCGGGCTCATGGACCTGATCGACCCCGGAGACGATGTCGAGTAGCTGAGCCAAGGACCCCGGGAAAGCGGGGAACCGCCCGGGGCCTACTCGTCCGACGAGGTCGCGCTGGCGGCCCGCTGGATGCCGAGCCGGAGAATCCGCTGCAACAGCTCGGGGTAGTGGATGTCGATGTGCAGCGCGGACTGGGCGAATTCCTCCCGGGCGGCGATCTCCGGATTCGGGTTGGCCTCCAGGAAATAGAGATGGCCCTCCGGCGACAGCCGGAAGTCGATCCGGGCATAGCCATCGAGTTCCAGGATCCGGTAGATCCGTTTGGCCAACTTGGGAATCGCGCTGACGATCGCCGGCGGGAGATCCTGGGCCGGCCCCTGGATGATCCCCATCCGATCCTGATAGTCCGGATCATGCTTCACCTTCTCGGTGGCAATCTGCGGCTCGCTGGCGGACATTTTCCCGAAGGCCAGTTCCCAGGTCGGCATGACCTTGAGCCGGTTGTTCCCCAGCACCGCGACGTACAGCTCCCGACCTTCGATGAACTGCTCCGCGATGGCGTCGGTGCCGATCCGGTTGTGCACGAAGGCGACCCGTTCGGCCAGCTTCTCGTCATTGTCGACCACCGAGGCCTTGGCGATCCCCACCGAGGCATGCTCGATCAGGCTCTTGACGATCAGCGGAAAACCGAGCCGCGGCGGGCGGCGGACCTTCCGGGCCCGGGGGAACACCGCGAAGGCCGGAACCCGGATCCGGTGGTAGGCGAGCAGCTTCTTGGACAGCGCCTTGCCGCGGGCAATGATCAGCCCACGCGGGTTGCACCCGGTGTACGGCACCCGAAGCAGCTCGAGGTAGCTGGCGACGTTCTGGTCGAAGGTGGTCTCGCCGTGGAACTCCTCGAGCATGTTGAAGACCACGTCGGGCTTCCAGGTCTCTACCGCATCCCGGATCGGCTGCAACTCGTACTGCACTCCCAGCGCCCGGACATCATGGCCCAACCCTCGCAGGGTGGCCACCACGTCGAATTCCGTCTTCCACTGGTGGATCTCCTTCTCGCTGTGTCCCTCCAGGGAGTCGGGGGGCACCAGGGAGGGGTGCATCAGGGCGAGCACCCGGTACCGGCGGCTCACAGGGCGAACCAGGCGCGACGGGACTGACTGTAGAGGGCATGCATGGTATGCACCGTGAGCAGGACCGCAAAATCCATCCGGAGCTGCCGCTGGGGCCCGACCGCCCGGAGTTTCAGTTCCCGGCACCGTCCGATCATCTCCGTCAACACCATGTCGAGCGACAATTCGTACTCCCCGGTCCACCGGGACACCATCCGCCGGATCCACCGGCGGTGAGCTCGCAGAAAGGCCGCCGCAGTCGGCGACCGGCGATGGCCCTCCGGACCGCTGAACAGCCGGATCAGGTCGCGGTCATAGGTGTCAGGATACTGCACCGAGTAATGGGACCGCTTCTTCTCGTAGTGCTCCCCCAGGGTCACCCGAATCCTGGAGATCGGGTCGACCTGGGCCCGGCTCCGCAGCCGCGGGGCGGTCCCGCCGATCTCGGCCATCAGTTCATCCACGTATTCGAGCTTCTTGAGCGCCGGCCACCGGGCGTACCGGACCCGCCAGTTGGATCGGGGCCGGAGCCAGACCGCAAAGGTCTCGGCAAAGTCCTCATCAGGGTGGGCCTGGGCATACCACAGCCGCAGATGCTGGACGTACTTCTTGCTGGTCGGGTTGGGCCGGTAGTAGCTGGGATACCGGGTGGATGACCTGCCGAACAGCTCCTGCCAGCGCCGCCGTCGGTTGAGGTCATAGGCGTGCTGCAGCACGTGCCCCATCTCGTGGCGCATGATCCGGAGACACTCGACCGGGGTGCCGCCCTCAACCTCCAGGATCTGATTCCGCTCCAGCCGCATCAGCCGGGGATGGGCCAGGAAGAAGGGGATCGCGAATCCGAGAGTGGTATCGGGTGCGAACCACTCATCCGATAGCCAGACGGTGGGGTGCAGGGTAATGCCCCGGCCCGTCAGCTCATCCCGCAACTGGTCCACGCACTCCTGCAGCCAGGTCCCCTCGATCCGGAGGTTCAGGTCGCGGAGCCGCAGCGGCAGCAGTCGGCTGGCCGGCCATGACGTCCAGGGATATCGTCGGGGCATCCTCGAATATCCGGTAGCTACGGCAGTCAGATCAAGTCCTGACGATTCCGGTTGCGGTGGGTGGCTGCCATGCTAGGTTCCCGCGTCTCCCGGGTTACCGTCGCTGCCGAGGTTGCCATGTCCCGTTGCTGCCGCCCGTTCGCCGTGCTGCTCACTTCTGGCCTGATGGTGGGGGCCGGTGTGGCAGCGGCCCAGGCCCCGGTGGCCACCGTTGAGGTCATTCCCGCCCGGGCCACCCTGACCGCCGGTCGTCAGCTGGCCTTCAGGGCGGTGGCCCGCGACTCCCTGGGTCGGGAGGTCACCGGGGTCAGGGTGGAGTGGGTCACCACCCCCTTCGATGCCGCGAGCATCGAGCCCTCGGGGGTGTTCCACGCCCACCGGCAGGGCAAGGCCCAGGTCGTTGCGGTCCTCAGCGGGAAGACTGGCACGGCCGAGGTGGTGATCGAGCCGAAGCCGGCCACGGTGGTCGACCTGGTGGCGGCACCAGACACCATCGTCGTGGGAGGCGCCACGGTCCTCAGGCCGATCGCCCGCACCGAAGACGGTGAGCCCCTCCGCCTGGCCCAGTTCACCTTCCGATCCGGGGATGAACGGGTCGCCACGGTGGATCAGATGGGGGTGGTCAGAGGTCGGAGCGAGGGGACGGCCATCCTGGCGGTGAATTCCGGTCCTGCCCGGACTGACGTCCGGATC
>CAYINH010000275.1:0-4070 GCA_964364615.1 uncultured Gemmatimonadaceae bacterium | reverse complement strand
GAATGGCGCAGACGTAACCGGCGGGTCCTCCGCCGAGCACGATGAGATCGTAAGAAGCCACGGAATCCGTCCTCCGGTTGAATCGGTTGGGGCGGCCGGCCCTAAAGAACCAGGGCCAGCGGGTTTTCCAGCATCCGTTTGACGGTGCGGAGGAACTCGGCGCCGGTGGCGCCGTCGATCACCCGGTGGTCGCAGGACATCGTGAGCCGCATCCGGCGGCGGATGACCATCTGGCCCTGGTGCACCACCGGGGTCTCGGCGATCCGGCCGACCGCGATGATCCCCGCCTCCGGCGGGTTGATGATGGCGGTGAACTCGTCGATGTCGAGCATCCCCAGGTTCGAAACCGAGAAGGTACTCCCGGTGTATTCCTCAGGGGTCAGCCGGCGGTCCCGGCCCCGCTGGGCCAGGTCCCGCGACTCGGCGCCCAGGACCCGGAGGGGCTTCAGGTCGGCGTGTCGCAGCACCGGAGTGATCAGTCCGTCGGGAATCGCCACCGCCATCCCGATGTGCACCTCATTCCAGTAGCGGATATGGTCGTCCTGCCACCAGGCGTTGCAGGCTGGATGCTGCCGGAGGGCGGTGGCCACCGCCTTGATCACCAGATCGTTGAACGACACCCGGCCGGCCTCGCCGAACTCCGCCTTGAGGGCATCCCGCGCCTCGGCGGCCCGCTCCATGTCCACCTCGGTCGTGAGGTAGAAGGTCGGGATCGGGCCCAGCGACTGGGCCAGCCGGCGGGCGATCGTCTTCCGAATCTGGCTCAGCGGCTCGTCCCGGTACCCCGTCCCGGCGAAGGCATGCGACGGGATCGCCGCCCCGGGTGTCCGAGCGGCTTCGACATCCCGCTTGACGATCCGGCCCTCCGGGCCGGAGCCACTCACCACCGCCAGATCGAGTCCCTGCTCGCGGGCCATCCGACGGGCCAGGGGAGAGGCCTTGATCCGCCCGGCGGACTGGGGCGCGATTGAGGCCGCCGCTGCTGCCGCCGGCGGGGCGGAGGCAGCAGGGGCCAGCGACCGAGCCGGCGCCTTGGCGGGCGGGGCGGCCCCGTCGGTCGGGATCGCCTCTCCCGGCTCACCGATCCAGCCGATCGTGGAGGTCACGGGTACCGTAGTGCCGGCCGGAATGCTCTGCTTGAGCAGCACGCCGCTGCCCCGAGCCCCCAGCTCCATGACGGCCTTGTCGGTCTCCACCTCCGCCAGCACATCGCCGGCAGCGACAGGATCCCCCTCCGCCTTCTTCCATTCGACCAGGCGACCCTCCTCCATCGTCGGGGAGAGGGCCTCCATCAGCACCTTGGTTGCCATCGTCTATTCGAGGTAGAGCACTCGTTTGACCGCTGCCACTGCCTTGGCGGGATCCACCTTGGCGGCCTTTTCGAGGTGCTTGTTATAGGGCATGGGAACGTCGGCCCCGGTGACCCGGAGCACCGGCGCGTCGAGCAGATCGAAGGCGTCCCGCTGGATCACATCCACCACCTGGGCGCCGACCCCGGCGAAGGACCAGCCCTCCTCCAGGACCACGCAGCGGTTGGTCCGGGCTACCGATTCGAGAATGGTCGCGGAGTCCAGCGGCCGGATCGTGCGGAGGTCCACCACCTCGGCCGAAATGCCCTCCTCGGCCAGGGTGTCGGCGGCCTTGAGCGCGGTCATCACGGTCTTCGAGTAACACACCAGCGTCACGTCGGTCCCCGACCGCTTGATCTCGGCCTGACCGATCGGCGTGAGGTACTCCCCGTCCGGGACTTCTCCCTTGGTGTTGTAGAGCATTTCGCCCTCGATGAACACCACCGGATTGTCATCCCGGATCGCCGCCTTGAGGAGCCCCTTGGCGTCGGCCGGGGTGCCCGGCGCCAGGACCTTCAGCCCGGGGACATGGGCATAGTACGACTCGAACGACTGGGAGTGCTGCGCGCCGAGCTGCAGGGCCGAACCGCCGGGCCCCCGGAACACGATCGGACAGCCGATCTGTCCGCCGGACATGTAGCGCAGCTTGGCCGCCGAGTTGACGATCTGGTCGATCGCCAACAGGGCAAAGTTCCAGGTCATGAACTCGATCACTGGACGGAGCCCGACCATGGCGGCCCCGACGCCCACCCCGGCAAAGCCCAGTTCGGCGATCGGGGTATCGATGATCCGTCGGGAGCCGAATTCCTTGTGGAGCCCCCGGCTCACCTTGTAGGCGCCGTCGTACTCGGCCACCTCCTCACCCATGAGGAAGACATCGGGGTCGCGCTGGAGCTCCTCCCGGAGCGCCTGATTGAGGGCCTCGCGATAGGTCAGCGTCGCCATCCCTCAGCCCTCCCCGGTATACACATCGGTCCACAACTCGGCCGGATCCGGATCGGGCGACTCCTCCGCAAAGGCGACCGCGTCATCCACCTCCGCCCGGAGGGTCGCCTCAAGGGCGGTGTAGCCGTCCTCGTCGAGCTGGCCCTCCTTGATCATGAGCGCCTTGAGCAGCGCGATCGGATCCCGCTGCCGGTACTCCTCGACCTCTTCCTTGGTGCGGTAGGTCCCGTGCGCCGCGTCTGACATCGAGTGCCCGACGTAGCGATAGGTCCGGACCTCGAGCAGGGTCGGCTTCGACTCTTCCCGGGCCCGGGTCACGGCTTCCTCCATCGCGGCGCGGACCGCCAGGACGTCCTGACCGTCCACGATGCCGCAATCCATCTCATAGGAATAGGCCCGGTGGGCCAGATCGAGCTTGGCGCTGGCCCGGGCCAGGGCCGTGCCCATCCCGTAGCCGTTGTTCTCGCAGATGAATATCGCCGGCAGCTTCCACAGCGACGCCATGTTGAGGGCCTCGTGGAAGGTGCCGATGTTCACGGCGGCCTCGCCGAAATAGCACGCCACCACCTGCCGGTTCTCCCGGTACTTGCAGGCGAAGGCCACCCCGGCTGCCAGGGCGATCTGCCCCCCCACGATTCCGTGGCCGCCCAGGAATCCGCGCTCCAGGTTGAACAGGTGCATCGACCCGCCCTTGCCCTTGGAGCATCCGGTGGCCTTGCCGAAGAGTTCCGCCATGACCTCCCGGGCAGACATCCCACGGGCCAGCGCCTGCCCGTGTTCCCGGTAGGCGCTGATCACGTAATCACCGGCGTTGAGTGGCGCGATGCTGCCCACCGCGACCGCTTCCTGACCGATGTACAGATGGCAGAACCCGCCGATCTTGCCGAGGCTGTACATCTCCCCGGCCCGCTCCTCGAAGAGCCGGATCAGCAGCATCTGCCGGAGGTGCTCACCCCGCTGCTCGGCCTCGGCGGTTCGGGGGACCTGCCGGGATTGGTTTCTGGTGTTGGTCGTCATGCCGTGGCCCTGGCCGTCCTGGCCTTGTCGACCTGCTCCCAGGCGTGGTAGGAGGAGCGGGTCAGCGGGCTGGCCTCGACGTGGTCAAACCCCATTCGGATTCCCGCCTCCCGGAGCTCGGTGAACTCGTCGGGGGTGTAGAACCGGACCACCGGCAGATGGCCGTCCGTCGGCCGCAGGTATTGGCCCAGGGTCAGGATGTTGACGTCGCTCCGGCGAAGGTCCCGCATCGCCTCCAGAACCTCATCCCACTGTTCCCCCATTCCCAGAATGATCCCCGACTTGGTCAGTCCGTCCGGCATCATCCGTCGGGCAGCCGCGAGCAGCTGCAAAGCGCGCGGGTACCGGCCGCCGGGCCGAGCCATGCCGTACAGTCGCTCCGGGGTCTCGAGATTGTGATTCAGGATGTCGGGCCGGGCATCCATCACAATTTGCAGGGCTCGTTCCGAGCCCTTGAAGTCGGGAATCAGGACCTCGACCGAGGTGCCCGGCAGCCGTTCATGGATCTTGGAAATGCACCCGGCAAAGGCCTCGGCGCCACCGTTGGGGAGGTCGTCCCGGTCCACCGAGGTGATGACCACATGCTGGAGCTGCATCGCCACGACCGCTTCGGCCAGGCGGACCGGCTCCCGCGGGTCGAAGGCCTTCGGCGTTCCGTGGGAGACCGCGCAGTAGGCACAGTTCCTTGTGCAGACATCGCCCAGGATCATGAAGGTGGCGGCCTGGTGTTCCCAGCACTCTCCGATATTGGGGCAGCGC
>CAYINH010000274.1:0-4104 GCA_964364615.1 uncultured Gemmatimonadaceae bacterium | reverse complement strand
TCCAGGCCCCGGTGCAGTTTCGCCGGATCAGCTCGAACTTCAGCCGGACCCGATTCCATCCGATCCTGCGAAGGGTTCGGCCGCACACCGGGACCGACTACTCGGCCGCGGCCGGTACTCCGGTCATGGCCGCCGGCGATGGCACAGTGGCCCGGGCCGGCTGGCTCAGCGGCTATGGTATCGTGGTAGAAATCCGCCATCGCAACGGGATCCTGACCCGATACGCCCATCTCCGGGGGACCGCCAAGGGAGTTCGATCCGGTGTTCGGGTCTCCCAGAGCGACATCATCGGCTACGTCGGGAGCACCGGGCTTTCGACTTCCGCCCATCTCCACTACGAGTTTCTCGTCCACGGCGTCCCCCGGGACGCACGGCGAATGCGAAACGATGGTGGGACCCCGGTCCCTTCGCCACTCCGCCCGGCCTTCGAGCTGGAGCGGGACCGCCTGAGCCGCCTGCTCGCGGCCGGGAGCCGTCCGGCCTCCCTGACGCGCCGCGGCGACTGAAGGCACCATGATGGTCCTGGTAGCCCTCGGCGCCGGACTGGCGCTGGTGGGCTACTTTCTGTTTGAGCCCCTCGACCGCTCCGGCTGGACCCCCGCCGTCCTCCGGGCGCTCGCCTGGTCGGTCCTGGCCCTGCTCCTGGTCAATCCTGGCTGTGCCATTGGCACCGCGGCCTCCCCGCTGGTGCTGCTGGATGGCTCCCTGAGCATGACCGCCGCCGGGGGCTCCTGGGGTCAGGCGCTCTCGCTGGCCCGCGCCACCGGAGAGGTGCGCCTGTTTGGCGACCCCTCTCGCAACCTCGACTCCCTGCCCGAGGCCGGACATTCCCGGCTGGGACCGGCCCTCGCGGCGGCGGCGGCCACTGGCCGCCCAGTCACGATCCTTACCGACGGCGAGATCGAGGACCGCGCCACCCTCCCGCTCGATCTGCTCCGGGCCAGCACCGTCCGGGTTCTGCCGCGCTCAGCCGGACCCGCCTTCGCCGTCAGGTCGGTCACCGGTCCCGATCGAGTGTCCGTCACCGATACCGTCGAACTGATGGTGGAACTGGCCACCCGAGATGTTGGTGACACCCGGCCGCTCCGTCTGGTGGTACGGCTGGCGGGGCGGGAGCTCGCTGTGGGAACCCTCCGGGCCGTCGAGGGGTCGGCCACCACGGCGCTCCGTTTCCGGGCCGCAGACCTGGGGGAAGGCGACCATCTCCTCGAGGTGGGCCTGGCTGACCAGCTGGACAGCGAGCCGCGAGACGATCTGCGACTGCACGCCATTCGGGTCGCGTCCACTCCCGGCGTGGTGCTGGTGACGGCGGATCCGGATTGGGAGTCGCGGTTCCTCCTCGCGGCGCTGCGGGATGTCACCAGTACTCCAGTCGTGGGCTATGCCCTGATTGCGCCGGGCGAGTGGCGACGGATGACCGATCTGCAGGTCGTCCCCGTCGCGGTGGTGAATCAGGCGTATCGCGGCGCGGATGTGGCCGTGGTGCTTGGGACTCCACCCGGGTTGGTGGGTTCCGGACCGCGGGCCCAGTGGCGGTGGCCATCCCCCGGACCGGATCCGGCCGTTGGCGACTGGTATCTCACTCTGGGCAGCGCCTCACCGATCGGGGCGGCCTTTGGCGGGCTTTCTCCCGACTCGTTTCCCCCGGCCCAGGTGCTGGTTCGGGCCGGGGCCGACAGTGGCGCTGGTTGGACTGCGCTGGTGGCGAGGTCCGGCCGTCGCGGGGCGGAGCATCCAGCCCTGATCGGTCGTGAGTTGAGCACCCGCCGCGAGGCGAGCACCCTGGTGCGAGGACTGTGGCGGTGGAGCTTCCGGGGTGGGGTGACCGAGCAGGCCTATCGAGCCCTGGTCGCCGAAACGATCGACTGGCTGCTGGGTACCCCTCGTCCCGAGACCAGCCAGGTGCGCCTGGTGCGTCAGGTGGTCTCCTCCGGGACCGCGGTCGGATTCCGTTGGCAGGGGAGCGGCCCTCCGGCGGCCGTCCCGATCACGGTTTCTTCGACCGCTGGTCCGGACCTGGTCGACACCTTGCGCTTCGGCGGGGATGGGCAGGCCGGCCTCTTCCTCCCGGTCGGGTCGTTCAGCTATTCGATTGCAGGCGGCGGAAGCGGACGAGTGGCGGTCGAGCCGTATTCCCCAGAGTGGTTTCCCCGGGAGGTGGTGCTGGCCGACGGGGAGCCCGCCACCGTCAGGCGGCCGCCTGGTCGTGGGGTTCGCGATCAGCTCTGGCTCTTTGGCCTGGCCGTGGCCGCGCTGTGCACCGAGTGGTTCGTGCGCCGGCGCCGTGGCCTGCGGTAGGGAACATGGACCGGATCACCGAGCAGAATAAGCTGGGTTTCTGGAGCCGACTCAAGCGACTGGCGCTGACGGATGTCGGTGCGCTGGTCCGCCGTCTCAACGCCGACGATATCGAGAACCTCGAACGGCTCATGTTGGAGTCGGACTTCGGCCTTCCGGCCACTGCGGACCTGGTCGACACCATCGAGGCCCAGGTGCGGAAGGGTGTGGTAAGGACTGAAGAGGACCTGCGCTCCGCGCTGGCGGATCGACTCACCGACCTGCTGGGCGACGGAACGGCTGGTGCCCCGCTCTGTCGAGCGGCCGAGGGGCCCACCGTGGTGTTGATCGTCGGTGTCAACGGAGCGGGGAAGACGACCACGATTGCCAAGCTGGCGCATCGGCTCAAGGCCGACGGCCATTCGGTGCTGCTGGCCGCCGCCGATACCTGGCGGGCCGGAGCGGTGGCCCAGCTCGGGATCTGGGCCGATCGGCTCGGCGTGGAATGCGTGTCGGGAGTGCAGGGGGGAGACCCGGCCGCGGTGGCCTTCGACGCGGCGGCGGCCGGCCTGGCTCGCGGGATGGACTACGTCCTGATCGATACCGCCGGGCGGTTGCACACCCAGGAAGGGCTCATGGCGGAGCTCCAGAAGGTCGCCCGGGTGGTGGCCCGCAAGGTCCCCGGGGCGCCACACGAGACGCTGCTGGTGCTGGATGGGACCGTGGGACAGAACGCGGTGCAGCAGGGCCGCCTGTTTACCGGTGCGGTGCCCATCACCGGGCTGGTGGTAACCAAGCTCGATGGGACGGCACGAGGTGGAGCCCTGGTGGCGCTCCGGCGCGAACTGGCGATCCCGATCCGGTTCGTCGGTCGGGGAGAAGAGCTGACGGATCTTGAGCCATTCGATCCCGCCGCGTTTGCCCGCCAACTCCTGTCGGAGGAATAACCCGACCCGATGGCCGTGCTCCGGCTCGACACCCCGGTCAAGTTCCTCAAGGGCGTCGGTGAACGACGGGCTGAGGCGTTTGAGCAACTCGGGATCCACTCGGCGCAGGACCTGCTGTGGCATCTGCCCCATCGCTACCTCGACGCCTCCGCCATCACCCCCCTGGTGCGCGCGGAAGTCGGCTCCGACGTGGCCTGTATCGGCCGGGTGGTGACCAAGGGTGTCCTGCCGACCCGACGGGGCCTCCGGATCTTCCACGCGGTGCTCCGCGATGCCAGCGGCCTGCTCGAGTGCGTCTGGCCGGGCCAGGCCTTCCTCGATCGCAGCATCGAAGTGGGCCAGACCCTGCTGGTGACGGGGCCGGTCCGGTACTACCACGGTCGGCAGATGGCGCCCCGGGAGCATGTGATCCTCGCTGGCGAGGACGGCGACGAGGAGTTGCAGGTCGAACAGGGCAAGGTGCTTCCGGTCTATCCCGCGACCAAGGGCCTGAGCCACCGGATGATCCGGAGCCTGATCGCTCGCCATCTCGACCAGCTGATTGCGCTGGTGGGGGATCCGGTGCCGAAGGGGCCGGTCAGCGCCCTGGGCCTCCCCGACGTCGCGACCGCGCTCCGCGGAGTGCACCGACCCGACAGTCTGGCCGAGGCAGAGCAGGGCCGACGCCGGCTGGCGTTCGACGAGCTGCTCGACCTGCAGCTGATGCTCGGTCGCTCCCGGATGCTGGCCCGCCGGGGGCGGGTGGGGATTTCCTTTGAAGTGCGCCGAGACCTGACCAGTGCGCTCCGCAAGGCGCTGCCCTGGGAACTGACCACAGACCAGAAACGGGCGCTGCGGGAGATCACCGCCGACATGACCAGCCCCGAGCGGATGCACCGGC
>CAYINH010000273.1:0-4110 GCA_964364615.1 uncultured Gemmatimonadaceae bacterium | reverse complement strand
ATCCATGAAGGCGATGAAGCCGATGGTGGTGGCCAGGTCGTGGGCGGTGGCCACCACGGCCGCCAGACCGAAGCGCCATTCGAACCGGAAGGCGAGATAAAGCAGCACGGCGAAGAACGACAGGAAGATGGCAATCAGCGCCTTCTGGCGGAGTTCCCCACCGACCTTGGGGCCGACGGCTTCGGTCCGGTCGATCACGTAGGTACCGGTCCCGAGCACCACATCGAGCCCGGCGGCAATCGCGGCGGCCGTCTCCTGGGTGTTGTCGGCATCGCTGCCTTGCTTGGCGGTCCGGGCCCGGATCACGTACTCCAGCTGACTCCCGAAGGACTGGAGCTCGGCGCCGTGGATGCCCTGTTTGGTCAGTCCGGCCCGGACCGCCCCGACATCGACCGGCGCGGTGGTGGAAATCTGAACCAGGGTCCCACCGGTGAACTCGACGCTGTAATTGAGGCCCCGAAGCAACAGGGCGATCAGTCCGATTCCGAGGACGACGGCGGTGGCGATATACGCGGTGCGACGAACCCCGATGAAGTCGTACGCCGCGTGGGCGAAGAGGCGAACCATGTCAGATACTCAGCGTTTCCAGCGCCGGACGGCGCTGCAGCCAGAGAAGGAAGAAAGTCCGGGTCACGAAGATCGCGGTGATCATCGAGGCCACGATACCCATGATCAGGGTGATCGCAAACCCCTTGACCGGCCCGGTCCCGAACTGGAACAGGAACAGCGCGGTGATGACGGTGCTCACGTTGGAGTCGACGATGGCGGACATGGCGTGTTTAAACCCTTCGTCGACCGCCAGCCGAACGGTCTTGCCCAGGATCAACTCCTCCCGGATCCGTTCGAAGATCAGCACGTTGGCGTCGACCGCGATCCCGACCGAGAGCACCAGACCCGCGAGGCCGGGCAGGGTCAGCGTGGCTTCCAGCATTGCCAGCCCGCCCAGCGCAAACAGGATGTAGAGTCCGAGGGCGGCCACCGCGAGCACCCCGGCCACCCGGTAGTACCCCACCATGATGGCGATGACCAGCAGGGTGCCGACCACCCCGGCCGTGAGGCCCTGACGGATCGAATCGCGGCCCAGACTGGGGCCGACCTGGCGCTCCTCGACGATCTTGAGGGGGACCGGCAGCGAGCCGGCCTTGAGGGTCAGCGCCAGATCCTGCGCCTCCTGGAGGCTCCGATTGCTGAGGGTGATCTGCCCCCGGGCATCGATCCGGCTCTGGATGATCGGTGGCTGGCCCTGGACGAAGTCGTCGAGCACGATGGCCATGTGATCGCCGACGTGCCGTCCGGTCTCCGCCCCGAACCGGCGGGCTCCGCTCCGGTTCAGTTCGAAGATCACGATCGGGCCGTTGGTGATCGGGTCGAGCTGGGCGGACGCGTCGATCAGGCTGGTCCCGGTGATGATCGGCCGATCCTCCAGCACGTAGAGCGATCGGTAGCTCTCCACCCCGAGGCTGACAGGGGCGTTGGCCCAGCGCAGCTCCACACTGCGCGGCAGCAGCAGCTGCACTGCCGGGAGGCTCAGCATGCTGTCCACCCTGGGGTAGGCCGACTCGAGCACCAGATACTCCCCGGGCAACTGCCCGCTGGCCGCCACCAGGGCGGACAGCACGGCCGGCCCGGTCTCCACTTTGCTGCTGTCGTCGGCGGTGCTGTCACTCCCGAGCAGCTGTTCGACGGCGGAGGGAGCCTGCCGGTTCCCGTCACCGGCCTGCACCCCCAGCCCCCGAAGGGCCCGGTCGATCGCCGGCATCGCGTTGTCGAGCGCCTGGGTCTTGTCGGTGATCCGGAACTCGAGAAAGGCGCTCTTCTGGACGATGCTCTTGGCCCGGGCCGGATCGCTGATCCCTGCCAGCTCGACCACAATCCGGTCGCCGCCGGATTTCTGGATCACCGGCTCCGCGACGCCGAACTCGTCGATCCGCTTCCGCAGCACCGTGAGGGCGAGATCAATGTCCCGCTCGACATCGGTCGAGACTCGCTTCGCCTGATCGAGCTCCAGGGCGAGGTGCATGCCGCCCATCAGGTCCAAGCCCCGCTTGAGCGGCACCCGGGTGACCCGGACGTCGCGCATGACGCCGTCCTCCCCCCGTTCCCGGATATTCTGCTCCCGGGGAAAGAGGTAGAAGATCGAGAGGGCGACCAGCGCCCCGATGCCCAGCAGTCGTTTGGTGATCGGTGCCATCGTCAGTCGTCCCCAGTGATCCCCTCGGGCCGCGGGCTGGTGCGGAGGATCTCCTCCGTCCGAGCGCGGTCGTTGATCAATTGTCGCTGCAGCGCCTGGAGGGATTCAAACCTCCGGATATCGCGCAGCCGCTGTACCCATTCCACCCGCACCGTCGCCGCATACAGGTCGGCATCGACGCCGAACAAGTGCACTTCCACGGTCTGATCCGCCTTCCCCACCGTGGGGCGCGGGCCCTGATTCAGCATCCCGCCGACCCGACCGCCGGCCCACTCGACCCACACGGCGTAGACCCCGTCCGGCGGGAGCAGCTTCCGGGAGGGCACCGCCAGGTTCGCCGTCGGTACCCCGATGGTCTTCCCACGCCCGGCCCCCGGAACGACGACAGCGGAGAGCCGGTACGGTCGGCCGAGGAGTCGGGCCGCCAGGTCCAGCTGGCCCAGTCCCACCGCCTCCCGAATCCGGGTACTGGATACCAACCCCACCACCGGATCCACGACCGGAGGCACCACGTCCACCGTGAACCCCAACTCGACACCCAGTCGGTGGAGCAGCGCGACGTCCCCCTGGCGACCCCGGCCGAAGCCGTGGTCCTCACCGATGACCAGTTCCCGCATCCCCAACCGCGCCAGCAGGATGTCTCGGACAAACTGCTCGGGTGGCAGGGTCCTCAACCCCTCATCGAACTGCAGCAGGACCGCCCGTTGGAGGCCGGTCTCCGCCAGGATCTCCCGACGCTCCAGATCGGTCGTCAACCGCCTGGGAGCCGCCGCCGGGCTCACCACTTCCATCGGGTGCGGCTCGAAAGTCACCAGCACGCTCTGGCGCCCGGTGACCGCCGCCCGACGGGTGATCTCGCTCAACACCGCAAGATGCCCGCGGTGCACCCCGTCGAAGGAGCCCACGGTGACCACCGTTTCGGCCGCGCCCGCCAGCTCGGTCACAGCGGCTCCAGCACCAGCCGCGGATGCCACCGGTCACCTTGCCCCTCACCCACCGCCACGAGCCGTTCCTCCCACATCAGCCCCGCCTCCCCGACGGCCGGCTCCCGGAAGACCGGTCGCCCGTGGCCCACGTCCCGCCGCTCCTCCGCGGTCAGCCGCACCCTCGGCAGATCCGGTACCAGGCTCACCGCCGGGAGCGGCACCACCCCCGGTCCGAGCGCTGCCAGCGGAGTGGCCTGCTCCACCCGGTGGGGGCCGATCGCGGTCCGTCGCAGGGACCGCAGGTGTCCTCCCAGCCCGAGCCGCTCCCCGATGTCCCGCCCCAGAGCGCGGATGTAGGTTCCCGCCGACACGTCCGCCTCGAACGTCAGAATCGGCGGGTTCCAGTCGGTGACCTCCAGCCGGTACACCGTTACCGGCGTCTCGGGCAGCTCCACCGGTTGCCCGGAGCGGGCCAGACGGTAGGCCCGCCGGCCGTCCACCCGCCTGGCGCTGAAGGCCGGCGGCCGCTGCTGCGTCGCTCCCCGGAACTGCTCCAGGACCGCCTCCACTGCCGGCTGATCGGGCCAGGACTCCGGAGTCTGTCCCCCGGTGACTTTCCCCTCCGCATCGTCGGTGTCGGTGGTCACCCCGATCACCGCCTCGGCGCGGTAGCACTTCGGATACCGCTCGATCAGCCGAGCCATCCTCGTCGCCGGACCGACCACCAGGATGAGCAGGCCCGTCGCAAACGGATCGAGGGTTCCCGCATGGCCCACCGCCCTGGTCCCCAGGGCCCGTCGGGCGGCGGCCACCACATCATGCGAGGTCGGTCCGGCTGGCTTGTCCACCGGCAACCAGCCGATCAGACCTCTTCTCCTTCTCGGAGAGACGCCAGCAACTGGTCAATCCGCGCGGCGTGCTCCTGACCCCGGTCGAGTTCGAACACAATCTCCGGCGCCACCCGGGTGGTCAGCACCTTGGCCACCTTGGTCC
>CAYINH010000272.1:0-4123 GCA_964364615.1 uncultured Gemmatimonadaceae bacterium | reverse complement strand
GTGCCCTGTCGGTCCCTCTGGCGGAACTCAAAAAGCGGCTGGCCCACCTCCCCAGGAATCGAGAGATCGTCGCCTACTGCCGCGGTCCCTATTGCGTCCTCGCCATCGAGGCGGTCGCTCTCCTCAGAGCCGAAGGATTCCGCGCCCGGCGGCTGGAAGAGGGAGTCCCCGAATGGCAGGCCCGCGGCTGGCGGATCGCCAGCGGCGCGGCTCGTCCGGTCCCCAAGTCAGCAAGGAAGCGGAGCTATGGCTAACACCCTTTTTGTGCTCAACGATCCCCCCTATGGCACCGAGCGCAGTTACAATGGCCTGCGGCTGGCCGTCTCCCTGACCAAGCGGGAGGGGGAGTCGGTGCGGATCTTCCTGATGGGCGATGCGGCCAGTTGCGCCAAGGCCGGTCAGAAGGTGCCCCAAGGCTACTACCGCCTGGAGGCCATGCTCCAGGTAGCGAGCCGACAGGGCGCCGGGATCGCCGCCTGCGGCACCTGCATGGAGGCCCGCGGGATCACCGATTCGGAACTGATCGACGGGGTCGCCCGCGGAACCCTGGAACAGCTTGCGGACTGGACAGTCTGGGCCGATCAGGCCCTGGTGTTCTGATGACAAGCCCACAGACGGTCGTCATCCTCGGCGGCGGGATTGGCGGGCTGGCCACGGCGCGGGCCCTCCGCCGGCAGCTCTCCCGGCGGCATCGAATCGTCCTGGTGGACCGGGAGCGGCAGCACGTCTTCGCCCCCTCCCTGCTCTGGTTGATGACGGGACAGCGGCGGCCTGAGCAGATTCAGCGCCCCCTCGCGTCTCTCGCGCCGCGGGGCGTCGAGCTCCTGGTGGGGGAGGTCAAGCGAATCGAGCCGGAGGCGCGGCGGATCATCCTCAATGGGCAGCCGATCGCCTGGGACTACCTGGTGATCGCCCTCGGGGCCGAACTCGCACCCGAGGCCATTCCGGGGCTCCGGGAGGCGGGGCACAACCTCTATGACCTCACGGGGGCCGTCGGCCTGCGGGATGCCCTGGCGGCTCACCGGGCCGGCAGGGTGGTCGTGCTGACCGCGGCGCCGGCCTACAAGTGCCCGGCAGCGCCCTACGAGGCGGCGCTCCTCATCGCGGATGCACTCCACATCGGGAGCAGCCGCGCGACCGGTGAAGTGGCGGTGTACGCCGCGGAGCCCGGGCCGATGGGGGTCGCTGGACCCGAGGTATCCAGCGCCGTCCGGCAGCTGCTCCAGGCCAGACAGATCCCGTACTTCCCCGAACACCAGGTCACCGAGGTCGATCCCCTGGCGAGGCGGATCACCTTCGCCAACGGTGCCCGCGCGGAGTTTGACCTGCTGGCCTACGTCCCGCCCCATCGGGCACCGGGGGTGGTCCGGGAGAGCGGGCTCACCACGGAGACGGGCTGGATCGGGGTCGATCGCCATACCCTGGAGACCCGTTTCCCCCGGGTCTACGCCATCGGCGACGTGGTGTCGATCCCGCTCGCCCTCGGCAAGCCGCTTCCCAAGGCCGGGGTCTTTGCCCACGGCCAGGCAAAGGTGGTGGCGAGGAACATCGCTGCCCTGATCGCCCGGAAAACGGCGGCCCAGCGATTCGATGGCCACGGCGAGTGTTTCATCGAGGTCGGCGGAGGTCGGGCTGGCCTCGGCACCGGGAACTTCTATGCGGAACCAACCCCCGCGGTCACCCTTCGTGCCCCGAGCTGGCGGTGGCACCTCGGAAAGGTCCTGCTCGAGAAGCTCTGGCTTCGGCGCTGGTAGTAGCTCGCACCGGAGATCGCTCGGCCAGCTCAGGCCACCGGCCCCTCCGCTCCGGGCCCACTCAGCAGACGGTTGGCTGCGGCCAGGGCGTCATGGCTTCCTGTCAGCGCCAGCACGTCTCCCGATTCCAGCACCTGCCTGGCATCGGGAAAGACGATTCGCTGGGAACCACGACTCAGCGCCACCACCGTCACCCCGGTCAGGCCTCGCAGATTGAGCTCGCCGAGCGCCCGACCCACCGCCGTGCTGGAGGACACCACCTGAAACGGCACGATCGTCCCCATCCCCGGCAGCATCTCCTGAACCACCTCCATGGAATGCTCGTCCTTGTCCACTCCCTGGCGGGAAAGCACATCCACAATCAGTTCAGCACCGGCCCGCGCGTGCCCCTGGAGGTTCCGGGCTGACCGGAAGAAACCGACGGTCAGGAGCAGCAGCAGAAGCGCCAGGCCCCCGGCGGCCGGCCAGACCGACAGGAAGGGCTGGGTGATCACCAGCAGCGGCAGTCCGAGGACAACCACCGCAGCGATCTGCAGGACGTTCACCAGCACCCCGCGCGGCGCCAGCGCCGGGTCCATCCCTTTGCTGCCCTTCGGCATCGCGGCCTCCGCCAGCAGAACGGCGACCCGTCGAGCCGAGGTCACCATCCCGATTGCGAAAGGAGCGAGGACCAGGAAACCGATCCCCACCGACAGCGGGATCAGCATCTGCCGGGAAACGCCGCGATCCACCAGCAGGGTCCCCACCCGGGCGCCGAACAGCGAAAGACCCACAATCGCACTCCCGATCATGGCGGCGTCGAGGAACATCCACCGGAGCGGCCGACGGATCCGGTGCCAGGTCGTCTCTTCGCTGGTGCCGCGCCGCATCAGCTCGATCCAGGACTCATACAGCGTCACCACCGTCTGCACCGGCCGGGGCAGCTTCCGGTCAATCAGGGTGGAGACCGGATCGGCCAGCCGCATGAGAGTGGGGGTCGCCAGCGAGGTGATGACCGAGACCGCCACCGCCACCGCATAGAGCGAAGGGGGCGCCGCGCCGGTGGTGAGCGCGAGCCCGGCGATGACGAAGGAGAACTCGCCGATCTGGGCCAGGGTCATGGCGCCCTGCACCGACGTCCGGACCCCGAACCCGGCCAGGAACCCGCCGATGCTCACGCCGAGGAACTTGCCAACAAAGACCACGACGGTCAGCGTCAGCACGATTGGCCAGGCATCCAGCACGGCGCCCGGCTGCACCAGCAGGCCGACCGAGACGAAGAAGATCGCGGCGAAGAGGTCGCGCACCGGGGGCAGCACTTCGAGCACTCGGTGGGCGGTCCCGGATTCGCGGACCAGTGACCCCGCCACAAAGGCGCCGAGGGCCACCGAATAGCCGGCCAGTTCCGCCAGAAGCGCAAACAGGAAGGCGATTCCGACGGAGGCCACCAGGGTGGTCTCCTTTTTCCTGAACCCGGCGACCAGCCGCATCGCGCGGGGCACCATCAACATCCCGCCCACCAGCAGGAGGACCAGGAAGCCGAGCAACTTGAGCATCGCCAGCCCGATCCCCTCGCCCACCACCCCGCCCGCGGCGGTGGAGAGCAGCACCAGGAGGAGGATCGCCACCAGGTCTTCCATCAGCAGCACCCCGAGGACCAGGTCCTGAAGCCGCCGGGTCGGCTTTCGTTCCTCGAACGACTTGGCCACGATCATGGTGGAGGAGATGGCCACGATGGCGCCGGCGAAGAGGCTCTCGGTCCCGGTCCAGCCCACCAGCCGGGCCGCGGAGTATCCCATTCCCATCATCAGGGCCACCTCGACCGCGGCCGCGATTCCCACAACCGGAACCAGCCGCGCCAGCCGACGGAGACTGAACTCGATCCCGATCGAGAACAGCAGCAGGATGACGCCGAGCTCGGAGAGAGTCTGGATTCCGGCGCGGTCGAGTTCCAACCCGAGCGGCTGGGCGGCGCCCACCAGCAGACCAGCTACGACATATCCGACCACCACCGGCAGCTTGAGTCGGTGGGCGATGACCGTCGTGACCGCTGCCGCGGTCAGGACAACGGTGAGGTCGAAAAGAAAATGGCCGACGTCATTCATGGTCGGCCGTAATTAGCCCCGGGTGGGGCCGGAGTCAAAGACCCGGTGAAAGGCCGGCGTGGTGCCGCCCCTTCACCGTATAGCCGCGCCGACGATCCAGGCCTATTCGGGAAACGCCTCGGCGTAGCGAACGACGGCTTCGGCAATCACCCGGTGGGCTGACTCGATCCCCTCCCAGCCCAGCGACTGGACCCGGATCCCCTCCAGGTCCTTGTAGACCTGGAAGAAGTGCTCGATCTCCTTCAGCGCGTGTGACGGCAGGTCAGATATGTCCGAGATCTCAGC
>CAYINH010000271.1:0-4133 GCA_964364615.1 uncultured Gemmatimonadaceae bacterium | reverse complement strand
CGTGGGTGCCCTGTTTGGCCGGGTGCGTTAGCCGGCGGGTTAGAGTCGGGGGAGGGTGACCCCCCGCTGGGCCTGGTATTTCCCGGCCTTGTCCTTGTAGCTGATCTCACAGACATCGTCGGCATCTGCCTCGAAGAACAGCACCTGGCAGATGCCCTCGTTGGCGTAGATCCGGGCCGGGAGCGGCGTGGTGTTGCTGATTTCCAGGGTCACGTGCCCCTCCCACTCCGGCTCGAAGGGGGTCACGTTGGTGATGATCCCGCAGCGCGCATAGGTGCTCTTCCCCACGCAGATCGTCAGCACATTCCGCGGAATCCGGAAGTATTCGATGCTCCTCGCCAACGCAAAGCTGTTGGGGGGAACGATACAGACGTCCCCCTCATATTCCACCAGGCTCCTGGCGTCGAAGGCCTTCGGGTCCACCACCGCCGACAGGACATTGGTGAAGATCTTGAACTCCGGGGCCACCCGCATGTCGTACCCATAGGACGACACGCCGAAGGAGATGACCTTCCCGCCTGCGGCGCCGGATTGGCGCACTTGGCCGTCGACGAAGGGATCGATCATTCCGTGCTCAACGGCCATTCGGCGGATCCAGCGGTCGGACTTGATGGACATGACGCCTCGAAGAAATCGGTTGCCGGGAGTCGGCCGGAGAGGGGCCGGGGTCAGGAGCGGTAAATATAGCCCCGGGCGGCAGTTGCGTGGGGAGACCACGGGTTGAACTCACCCCCTGCCGGATGTTAGTTTGAGGCGCTCAATCCGGGGCCGACACCAAAGGGCGCCATGCATCGCGATTATCTCCCGATCCTGATTCTCACCGCCTTCGTCGCGGCGAACGCGGTGCTGATGATCGGCGCCTCGCATCTGCTGTCCGCCACCCGCCGCACGGCGACCAAGATCGCCCCGTGCGAGTCCGGGATTCCGGTGCTGGGGAGCGCCCACGAGCGGTTCTCGGTCAAGTTCTACCTGGTCGCCATGCTGTTCATCATTTTCGACATTGAAACCGTCTTCATGATTCCCTGGGCCGCGGGCTTCCGGCAGCTCGACGGGATGGCCGGACTGCTGATCGTCGAGATGTTCGTGTTCGTCGTCATCCTGGCGATCGGCTACATCTACATCTGGAAGCGGGGTGCGCTCCAATGGGATTGACTCCGTCCCGTCAGACCGGTGAGGGCCCCGAAGACCCGGCGGTCCTCGACGGGATGTCCCCCAATTTCATCACCACCCGACTCGACTTCCTGGCCAACTGGGCGCGGGCCAATTCGCTCTGGCCGATGCCCTTCGGGACCGCCTGCTGCGCCATCGAATTCATGGCCTCCGCGGCCAGCCGGTTCGATCTCTCCCGTTTTGGCATGGAACGGATGAGCTTCTCCCCCCGCCAGGCGGACGTTCTGATCTGCGCTGGGCGACTGCCGTTCAAGCTGGCGCCGGTCATCCGACGGATCTGGGACCAGATGCCGCAGCCCAAGTGGGCGATCTCGATGGGGGCGTGCGCCTCGAGCGGCGGCATCTTCGACACCTATGCCATGGTGCAGGGGATCGACACCATCATCCCGGTCGATGTGTACGTCCCGGGCTGTCCCCCGCGTCCCGAAGGGTTGATCTACGGGATCATGCTGCTGCAGAAGAAGATCAAGGGAGAGAGCTTCACCGATCCCACCCTTCGGCAGGAGTTCGAGGTTGGACCCGACGGCCTGTTCGTGCGCCCGGAGCACATCGACGAGATCTCCGAACCGTTCGGGAACTCCATCCACCAGACCCGCTCGGCATGACCGGAGCCCGGGACAGCGCGGCGGCAGTAGCTGCCACTTTCGGACCGGCGGTCGTGGGGCAGGTGGAGTCCTGCGGGGATGTCATCGTCTCGGTGGCCGCCGACCGGTCGCATGAGATCCTCGCCTGGCTCCGGGACACCGCAGGGCAGGAGTTCAACTACCTGACGGATGTGACGGCGGTGGACTACCGGGATCCCGGTCAGCCGCTCGAGGTCGTCTACCAGCTCCGGTCGCTGCGCCGAAAGGTGGATCTGCGGTTGAAGGTCCCTCTCGACAAGACGGACTCCCTGGAGGTCGATTCGGTGTTCGATCTCTGGAAGGGTGCCGATTGGCTGGAGCGCGAGGTATTCGACATGTTCGGCGTCCGGTTCCGGGGTCACCCCGATCTGCGCCGGATTCTGATGTGGGACACCTACGCGGAAGGCTACCCGCTCCGGAAGGACTTCCCGCTGCGCGGGCATTTCAGCCGGTCGGAACAGACCCGGCAGGCGCTGGCCGCCAATCCGGAATCGCACTATTCGCTCGAGGAGCTGTCGATCGCCGAGGCGTACGACGATCTCCCCGCCGACATGCGGGAGCGGCTCCTGGCCGGCGAGCGGGGGGAGGTTCGATGAGCACCCGGACGGTGGAGCTCGCCCTCGCGACCCCGGGGCTTGATGCCGCGGGCCGCCCCACCCGGATTCCCCTGGGCGTTCCGCTCGACTCCGCCTCGGCCGGTCGGGCCGAGGCCGGGGAAGAGCACATGCTGCTCAACATCGGTCCCCAGCATCCGGCCACGCACGGGGTGCTCCGGCTGGTGGTGGAGCTCGATGGGGAGGTGGTCCAGCGGGTCATCCCCCACGTCGGCTACCTCCACTCCGGGTTCGAAAAGCTCGGGGAGTACCGGCACTACAACCAGATTATCCCGCTCACCGATCGAACAGACTACCTGGCGCCGATGGCCAACAACGTCTGCCTGGCGCTGGCGGCCGAGAAGCTGATGGGGATCGAGATCACCGAACGCTGTCAGGTCCTCCGGGTGGTGGCGTGCGAGCTGTCCCGGATCATCAGCCATCTGGTGTGGCTCGGGACCACCGGGATTGACCTGGGCGCCTTCACCCCGTTCCTCTGGTCATTCACCGAGCGGGAGACGGGCTACAACCTCCAGGAGGCCTGGACCGGGGCCCGGCTCACCACCAGTCTGACCCGGATCGGCGGGATGATGGCCGACGTGCCGCTCGGCTGGGAGGAACAGCTTCGGGCGTTCTGCCGGAACTTCCCGAACACCTTGCGCGAGGTGGACTCCATGTTCACCCGGAACGCGATCTGGATCGGGCGGACCCAGGACGTCGGGGCGCTGAGCGCCGAGGACGCCATCAACTACTCGCTTTCGGGGCCGATGCTCCGGGCCAGCGGGGTGGATTACGACGTCCGGAAGGACCGCCCCTACCTGGGGTACGAAACCTATGATTTTGAGGTCCCGGTGGGCGAGCACGGCGACATCTATGACCGGTACCGGGTCCGGCTCGAGGAGATGTTCCAGTCGGTCCGGATCCTGGATCAGGCGCTTGACCGGCTGCGCAGTCTCAAGGGAGCACCGCTCAACGTGAGCGACCCCCGGGTGGTGCTGCCTCCCAAATCCCGGGCGATGTCGGACATGGAGGCCATGATCTTCCATTTCAAGCAGGTCATGGAGGGGGTGCCGGCGCCGGTGGGGGAGGTATATCTCGGCATCGAGAACCCCAAGGGCGAGCTGGGCTACTACTTCGTGGCTGACGGGAGCAGCAAGCCGGTGCGCTGGCGGATCCGGCCCCCGTCCTTCATCAACCTGGCCTGTCTGCCCAAACTCTGCGAAGGCGTGCTGCTGTCCGACGTCATCGCCATCAACGCCAGTATCGACATCGTCATGGGGGAGATCGACCGATGAGGGGCCCCGCCGCGCCCAGCGCTTCCGGCCACCACGAGGAGACGCACCAACCGGTCTTCGTCGGGGCCCCCCGGGAGAAACTTGAGGCGCTGTTTCCCAAGTATCCGACCAAGCAGGCCCTGCTGCTGCCGGCGCTGTGGATCGTCCAGGAAGAGCGGGGCTGGATTTCACCCCAGGCCATGGCCGAAGTCGGCGAGGTGCTCGGCCTGACGCCGGCCTACGTCAAGGGCGTGGTCACCTTCTACACCATGTACCACCGGCACCCGGTGGGCCGCCACGTGATCCAGGTGTGCACCACCTCCCCGTGCCACCTCTGCGGCGCGGCCGAGACGATGGAGGCGCTGTTGCAGGGCACCGGTTGCGGGGAGCTCGGCACCACGTCGCCGGATGGCCGTTTCACGGTGATCGAAGTGGAGTGCCTTGGCGCCTGTGGCTTTGCCACCCCGATCCTG
>CAYINH010000270.1:0-4138 GCA_964364615.1 uncultured Gemmatimonadaceae bacterium | reverse complement strand
CCCGGGGATGTGCTCGGCCAGGTACTCGGCTTGGGCGTTTCGGCCGGCCGTGGGGAGGTGCCAGGAGGCATCGACCACCCGCAGCGCGCTGTCGCCGAGCCGTGCGGCCAGCCAGTCCGGGGTGACCAGAGGGGCCATTAGATTGCTCCGCATGGGAATGCCAGAGGGACTCGAGAAGGCGATCGCCCGGTTCCGATCGGCGGACCGGGCGACCCGGTTGGAGACCCTGCTCGATCTGAGTCGCAAGTTACCGCCGTTGCCCGCCGAGCTGGAACGGCAGCCGGATCGAGAGGCTCACCGGGTCCCCGAGTGCCAGACCCCGGTGTTTCTGTGGATCGAGGTCGCCGGCGGGCGGGTCGCGATGCACGCGGAAGTCCCCCGGGAGTCGCCCACGGTGCGCGGGTTCGTGGCGCTGCTGGTCCGGCATCTGGCCGGCGCCTCGACGGCCGAGGTGGCGGAGATCCCCAACGACCTGCTGCACGCGCTTGGACTGGAGGAGACGCTGGGGATGATGCGGACTCAGGGGCTGAGCGCCATTCTCCAGCGGGTCATTCGGGCCGTGGTCTCGGCGGGGGCGGGCCCACCGCTCCGCTAGCCGTGGGCTCGCTCGAACTCCTCCATGAACTCCACCAGCGAGACGATCCACTCCCGGCGGCAGGCATTGTAGATACTGGCCCGCATGCCGCCCACCGAGCGGTGGCCCTTGAGCCCGTCGAGCCTGCGGCTGGTGGCTTCCTTGGCAAACATCGCGTCAAGCTCTTCACTCGGGGTCCGGAAGCAGACGTTCATCTGCGAACGGTCCGACACCCGGGCGGTGCCCCGGTAGAATTCCCCCGCGTCAATGGTCTGGTACAGCAATCCGGCCTTGGCCCGATTGCGCTCCTCCATCGCGACGAGCCCGCCGTTGTCCTCGATCCACTTGAGCACCTGCCCGACCACGTAGATCCCAAAGGTCGGCGGGGTGTTATAGAGCGATCGCTCCTTGGCGTGGGTCCGGTACCTGAGCATGGTGGGGATGGTCGCCGGACTCCGCTCCACCAGATCGTCCCGAATGATGACCAAGGTGACCCCGGACGGACCCAGATTCTTCTGGGCCCCGGCGTAGATCAAGCCGTAGCGGGCCACGTCGATCGGGCGGCTGAAAATGTCGCTCGAGGCATCGGCCACCAGCGGAGTGTCGGCCGGGGCGATCGGTTCGGTCCGATACTGAGTGCCGAAGATGGTGTTGTTGGTGGTGAAGTGCAGGTACGCCGGCGCGGCGCTGAACTTCAGGTCACCGGGAAGGGGCAGTTCGGAGAAGTTCGAGGCCTTGCCGGTCGCCACCAGGTGGGCCTTCCCCAGCATCGCCGCTTCCTCATAGGCCTTCTGGGCCCAGCTCCCCGTCACCAGGTAGTCGGCGGTGGTTCCCTCCGGCCGGAGGTTCATCGGCACCATGGCAAACTGGGTCGACGCCCCGCCCTGGAGGAAGAGCACCCGGTAGTTGTCGGGAATCCCCGCCACCCGCCGACAGGTCGCCTCCGCCTCCTCGATGACGCGATCGAACACCTTGCCGCGATGGCTGTGCTCCAGGATACCGATCCCGCTCCCCGCAATGTCCCAGATGTCCTGCTGGGCCTGCCGGAGCACCGACTCGGGGAGTGCGCCGGGGCCGGCGCTGAAATTCGCGGTGCGTTCGGTCGTTGAGGTTTGCATGGTCATCCGTCGATGGGCCGGACTTCGGCGCTGAGGACATGGACGTTGCCGTCCCGGATCCGGGCCAGGGCCTCGGGAGCGGGACAGGAAGACAGGTGGACCCGGGCCAGAGTGGCCGAGGCCCCGTGGTAGATGATGTTCTCGACCTCTTCGACGTTGATCGATTGATCGCTCAGAATGTTGAAGACGTGTGCCAGGACGCCGGGGCGGTTCTCGTGACGGACCGAAAGGACATGGGTGGCCGAACTCTTGGCGAGCCGATTGACGCAGTTGGGCACCCCGCCGGTCGCCTGAAACTCCTGGACGATCCGGGTCACCTCATGGGCGATGGCGACCTGGGCCTGCTCGGTGGAGGCCCCGACATGGTGGGTGCCGTACACCCCGGGCAGTCCCACGATGGCGGGCCGGAACTCGCCGGTCCCGCCTGACGGCTCGTTCTGGTACACGTCCAGTCCGAGCCGGATCCCCTTGCTCCGGACCGCGTCCGCGGCGGCGGCCTCGTCGACCACACTGCCCCGCGAGGTGTTGATCAGGTAGGCGCCGGGCTGCATCGCGTCGAAGAACTCCTTGTTCGCCAGGTGTTCGGTCTCGGGAGTCCCCGCCACGTTGAGGGTGATCACATCGCTCTGCCGCACCACTTCCAGCGGCGTCTGGCAGTAGCCGATGGCCATTCGGGTGGCGTCCTCCACCGTCAGCTGCCGCGACCAGGCCACCACCCGCATCCCGAAGGCCTGGGCCCGCCGGGCGATCTCCCGGCCGATCTGTCCCAGCCCGATGATGCCCAGGGTCCGGCCGTGCAGTCCGCGCGCCTTGGAGAACTCGCCCTTGTTCCATTTGTCCGCCCGAAGGCCCGCCACCTGATCCGGAATCCGCCGATCGCAGGCCATGATCAGGCCGAGCACCAGCTCCGCCACCGCGATGCTGTTCTTCCCCGGGCAATTGCTGACGAAGACCCCGAGCCGGGAGGCCGCGGCCACGTCAATGTTGTCGATCCCCGCTCCGGCCCGGATCACCAGGCTGAGTCCCGCGGCCGCTTCCAGTGCCGCGGCGGGCACCTTCTTGCTCCGGACGATGAGCACCTTGGGATCCAGTTCCCGAAGCCGGGCGGCAAGTGCCGCCGCGGGGATGTCGGGTTCGAACACCACATTGCATTGCAGCTCCCTGAGTCCGTCGAGGCCGACCTTCTCGAACTTGTCGGCCACCAGCACCTTCAGCATCGGGGTGTTCTCCTCTAGTCAAGCAGATGGATGAAGAGCCCGCTCCGCAGCTTGGGCTCGAACCAGGTAGTCTTGGGAGGCATGATGGCCCCCGCGTCGGAGACCGCCATCAGTTGGCTCACGGTGACCGGATACAGCGCGAAGGCGATCGCCATCTCCCCACTGTCCACCCGTCGGGTCAGCTCGGCGGGACCTCGGATGCCCCCAACGAAGTCCACCCGCCTGTCGGTCCGGATGTCGGAGACGCCGAGCAGCGGCGCCAGGACCCGCTCCTCGAGGAGGGCGGCATCGAGCGACCGGATCGGATCCCCGGCGGGAATGGTGGCCGGATCGAGGACCAGCAGGCGCCAGCGGCCATCGAGGTAGACCCCGAAGCTGCCAGAATGCGGCGGCTCCGGTTCGGTCGCCGGGACCACGGTCCCGACTTCCCGCAGCCGCTCCAGGAACTGCCCCGACGTCATGCCGTTCAGGTCCCGAAGGACCCGGTGGTAGGGGAGAATCCGGAGCTGGCCGGCTGGAAAGAGGACCGCTGGAAACCAGTTGTACTCCTCGTCGCCTCGATGGTCCGGGTTGGCCGCCCGCCGTTCGACCCCAGCTCGCCAGGCCGACGCGCACCGATGGTGACCGTCGGCGACGTACGCGAACTTGATCCGTTCGAAGAGCCGGACCCAGGGGGCGGGGTCAGCCACCCGCCAGACCCGGTGCCGCACCCGGTCAGCAGTGAAGTCGTAGAGCGGGGTACCCCGGGTCCCGGCCCCGAGGAGACCCGCCAACTCCGGGTCGTCCGGCACGGTCAGAAAGACCGGCTCGGCATGGGCATTGAGGGTCAGGACGTGCCGGGTCCGGTCGTCTTCCTTGTCGGGCCGGGTCTTCTCGTGCTTGCGGATGACATCGGATGCGTAGTCCTCGAGGTGGACACACCCGACCACCCCGACCTGGGCCCGCCCGTCCATGACCAGTTCGTAGAGGAAGAGGGACCGATCGGCATCGGCCTGAAGCACCCCGTCCCGGAGCAGCCGGTCGAGATTGGCCCGGGCGGTGTGGTACACCAGGTCATCGTAGGGATTGGTGTCGGGCGGCAGGTCAATATCCGAGCGACCGACATGCAGAAAGCTGAGCGGGTTCCCCTCAGCGAAACGCGCCGCCTCATCCCGTGAAACCACGTCGTAAGGCGGCGCGGCGACCCGTTCGACATCCTCGGGTCGGGGCCGAACGGCGAGAAACGGCTT
>CAYINH010000269.1:0-4153 GCA_964364615.1 uncultured Gemmatimonadaceae bacterium | reverse complement strand
GACGGGGATTGGCAGTTACGGGATCGGACATGACAACTCCCCGATCAGCGGGCGAGCATGGCCTCTCTGATCGATTTGAATTCGGTGCCTGGCTTCCACTCTGGCCAGGTGGGCCCCTGGAGCACGAGCCACCCAACCTCGAACAGCACCTGGACGTCCTCGACCCCGCCGGACAGGTCCCAATCCGCCTTGATGTCGTCGCTTGGCTTGTGATAGTCGTTGGCGACGTACTCGTCCCGTTTCTGCTGACCGTATCCTGCCGGCTTGCCCAGGAACTCGGTGCCGCTGTCGATGTAGAGCGCGGGCACCCCTTTCTTGGCAAACTCGAAGTGGTCCGAGCGGAAGAAGTAGCCCTTGCCCGGTTCCGGATCCGGGGCCAGGACCCGCTGGCGCGCCGCGGCCACTTCCGCCAACACGTCATCCAGCGTCGAATTGCCATACCCGACCACCACAACGTCCCGGGTCCGTCCCCACTGATTGATCCCGTCAATGTTGATGTTGGCCAGGGTCTTCTCGAGGGGATAGAGTGGATTGGCGGCGTAGTACTTGGCACCCAGCAACCCCTGCTCCTCGGCGGTGACCGCGAGGAAGACCACCGAGCGTTTCGGGGCCGTTGGCAGCGCCTTGAAGGCCTTGGCCAGCTCCAGCAGGGCCGCTGTGCCTGAGGCGTTGTCGAGCGCCCCGTTGAATACCTGGTCACCCTCCCGGTCCAGGTCGCGGCCGAGGTGATCCCAGTGAGCAGTATAGACCAGGTACTCGCTGGCCAGGGCCGGGTCACTCCCGGAGAGCTTGGCAATCACGTTCCGGGACTGAATATCGCGGAGCGTGTTGTCGATGGTGATGGTAGCGGTTCCCCCGAGCGAAACCGGCCGGAACTCGCGGGTCCTGGCCGCCGCCTTGAGCTGATCGAAGTCCTGGCCAGCGGCTGCGAACAGTTCCTTCGCCTTCTCCAGGGTGATCCATGACTCCACCCCGACCCGGCCGGCGTTCCCGTCGGCAGCACGGATGTCCACGTTCTCCCGGCCCCAGCTCCCCTGCACCACCTCCCAGGGATACCCTGCGGGGTCGGTCTCGTGAATGATGATCGCTGCTGCCGCACCCCTGGCCGTGGCGATTTCGTATTTGTAGGTCCACCGGCCGTAGTAGGTCATCGCCTGGCCCTTGAACATCCCGTCATCCAGCTTCGCCAGGTCGGCCGGATCGGGCACCGCCGGATCGTTGATCAGCATCACGATCGTCTTGCCGGTGACGTCGACGTCCTTGTAGTCGTCCCACTGATACTCTGGCGCCACCACCCCGTAGCCCACGAACACCAGGTCCGAGTTGGCCACGGCCACCTGCGGCACGGTCCGGCGGGTCATCGCGACATAGTCGGCCGGAGACGCCAGAGCGATGGCGCGACCCCCGACCCGAAACGAGGCCTTCGGCACGGCCTGGAGGCCCACCATGTCCACCGTCTGGACGAAACTGCCGTCCGGGTTCCCCGGTTCGAGACCGAGGGCCGTGAACTGCTCGACGAGATACTGAACGGTCTTCTCTTCACCGGGAGTACCGGGGGCGCGTCCCTCGAACTCGTCAGAGGCCAGGACCTCGATGTGGGCCCGGATCCCCGACTCGGTGATGGCGGCGACCCCGGGGGCTGTTTCACTTCCGGCTGCGCAGCCAGCCGCCAGGATGAGCAGGGGCAGAATGAGGGGGCGACGGCACAGACGCATGCAACCTCCAAGGTAGGGCCAATTCGAGCAGCAGAGGATAATACTACGACACCGCAGGGGCTGCCGACCGGCACCATGAAGGAATCCTCAGTGATCCTCAGCGCCCGACGCGAAACCCCGCCAGAAGGACTCTGCCCCGACCGGGATACCCGATGACCGTCAGATAGCGCTCATTGAAGAGGTTGTCGACCCGGGCAGTGACAGCCACCTCCCCGGAAATCAGCCCGGATCCGGGCTGACGGAGCGGGAGATCGGCGGACAGGTTGATCAGTTGATACCCGTCCAGTGGAACCCGAGCCGCCGGGAAAGTCGAGTAGTCGACGTCATCGCGCCGTCCGACCAGAACCAGGTCGACATCCACCCGGGCCCCCGAGCGGCCGGTCCAATGGGCCCCCGCCGCGCCCGAGTGAGGCGGCCGACGCAGCAGGGTCCGGCCGGGGTCGAAGGCCGGACCGGGGGACCCGGCCTCGATCACCTCGGTGAGCAGCCTGGTGTATCCCGCCGACACGGACAGGGAGCCCGTCACCTGCCAGTTCCCTCCGAGCTCAAGTCCGCGGGCCTCGGCCCGGGCCAGGTTCTGGTAGGTGGGGTCCCCAGGATTGGTGAACCGATACTGGATCATGTTCCGGAACTGCTGGTCGAACCAGGTCGCCGAGATCTCCAGCGCGCCGTTGGCCAGCCGGCTTTCCACACCGACCTCCCAGGTCACCCCCCGCTCGGGCTCCAGGTTCGGGTTGCCGACTTCAAACGGCGTGTCGGCAAACTGCTCGGCGAAGGTCGGCTGGCGGAAGGCCGTCCCGGCCGCGGCATGCAGCCGCCAGGCCGTGTTGGGCAGCAGAACCGCCCCGAACCGCCAGGTGCCGAAGCCGCCGAAGACCGAATTGTCCTCCAGACGAGCACCGCCGTGCAGATCCAACCCCCGGGTGGCTTCGAACTGTGCCTGCGCGTAGTAGGCGGCGTTGCTGCGACGGGCGTCAAACTGCCCCTGCTCCGCGAATACCCCGCTGCCAAAGTTGGAACTGGTCACCGAACTCTCGTCGGCCGACTCGGTGGACCATTCCATCGCGCCCGTGAGTGACAGGCGGGACGCCGCGTCCCACCGCAGCCTGGCATCCAGCACCCCGCGCCGCGCCACACCGTCCCGGGTACTGGCAAAGCCGAACCCGGTGGTATCGGCCGCACCGTCGGAGTCGTCCCGGTAGCCCCGGCGATTTCGGAACAGGCTGCCGGCCACCCGGACCGAGACAGTGCGGCTCAATTCCCGTCCCGCGTCGAGGCCGATCGACAGCGACCGCTCAGTGGTGTACTGGTTGCTGTCAGCGGGCACCCCGGCGAAATCGGTGGGGAAGTGACTCTCCCCGTCGCCGGTCCTGAAGGCGAGCGCCAGGTCGGTCCGGGCATCGGGACGGAGCCCGAGGCGGCCGCTGGCGGTCAGACTGCGGTACTGGCTGTTGAAGGGGTAGCTGCCAGACGATCCGAACCGGGCGAGGTGGGCGGACCAGTCCGTGATTCCTGTCTGGCCGCTGTAACCGACCCGAAGGTCGTTGATGCCTTTGCTGCCAGCCCTCAGTGTGGTGTTCAGCTGCCCGGCGCCGCGGCCTCGTCGAGTGAGAATCTGAATCACCCCGGTGACGGCGTCGGACCCGTAGAGCACGCTCGCCGGGCCGCGGAGCACCTCGATCCGTTCGACATTCTCGAGCGAGAGATTGGCGAGGTCGATCGCCCCGCCCGGCAGATTGGCCGCTACCCCATCCACCAGAACTTTGGCATAGTCGCTCTCACCCCCGCGCAGAAAAAGGGAGGTCACTCCCCCAATGGAGCCCGTGGAGACGATCGCCACTCCCGGGACCTCCCGCAGCCAGTCCGCCACGAACCGGAATCCGCGGCCCCTGAGCTCCTCGCCGGACACCGACGTGACGGTGGCAGGGGCTTCTCGGCGGGGGATGCCATGCCTGGTGGCGGTGACAACCAGGTCCTGGAGCTTGGTGGTGTCGGAAGAGGCCGGGTCCTGAGCCTGGCTGGACCGGGCAATCATACTGACGAGGAGAACGGCGGAAAGAAAGCGCTGCAGCGACACGGTGACCTCCCACGAGGTGGTGGCGTGTGGATGCAGACGGGACCGGTCTCCTGGCTCGAGGCCTTCCATTCACCTTCCCGGGATCGCTCCCAGTGGTGTTCGAACGGAAGCAGCATTGCCTCTTACAGTGGCGGGGCCGCGCCGGTATTACACCGGACTTCCGGGAGGCCCCATCTGCTGGAATCAATTGTGGCAGAAGGGTAGCGGGCTTCACCCAACGCGGCAACCGCCTACTTTTCCCGGGTCGCCTTTCCCGGAGGCTCCAATGGCCATCGCCCGATCGATCTTCCTCCGCGCCTCCCGCAGTCAGTGGATGGCCGAGAACCTCATGCGCCGCTCCTTCGCCCGCCGGGCGATCAAG
>CAYINH010000268.1:0-4182 GCA_964364615.1 uncultured Gemmatimonadaceae bacterium | reverse complement strand
GAAGCCCGGGGGAGCCGGGTGGCTGGCGACCCAATCCGCCAGCTTGGCCAGGTATTTCCCCAGGTGCTGCCTGGTCTTTTCGTCCGTCAATGCGCCCGACGCGTCGAACTTCTCCTCGCACAGCGCCACCAGCACCTCGGGGTGGGGCATCACCACGGCGCCCAGGGTGAACAGGACCAGTCGGAGATGCGCTTGACAGCGCGCCGTGCCAATCATCCCGTTCGACGCGCCCATGACTCCCACCGGCCGGCCGCGGGTCACCAACCCCGGCCCGCGGGACAGCCAGTCCAGGGCGTTCTTGAGGACCCCCGGAATACTGTGGTTGTATTCCGCCGTGACGATCAGCAGCCCGTGGGACTCCGCCAGGGCCGCCTTGACCCGGGCGACCGGTGCCGGCACCCCTGTGGCCTCCAGGTCTCCGTCGTACAGCGGGAAGTCGCCGATCTCCTGCTGGACGATCTCCAGCCCGGCAGGGGCCAGTTCACGGGCCGAGCGGAGCAGCATCCGATTGTACGACCCCTGCCGGAGGCTGCCACAGAGGGCGATGAGGCGCTGGGTTGGGGGCTGGGCGGACATCGACTTCTCCAGGCAGACGGGGAACGATCCTCCAGGGGGTAGCTGCGGCGGGTGGTCGGCTCTCAGGCGTATTGCAGGAGCCGATCCGTCACCGCGGCTTCGGTCTCACCCCCAAGATACAGCCGGGCCCAGAGCTCCATGCTCAGCAGCCGGAACACCTGCGAGTTCCCTCCCTCGAACGAGCGATAGATCGCCTCTTCCTCTCGCGGCCCCCACTTGAAGAGTTCCGCCACCATGCCACCCCGCAACATCGGGCGGGCGCAACTCCAGAGAGCGTTGGGAACCCCGAACCCGATCTTCGGGGCGTGGATGATGTCCTCAGGAAGGCGGCCCGCTGCCGCGGCCTTCACGATGCGCTTGGTCTGGCCGTCGTGGAACTTGGAGCGAAGATCGAGGTGGAGTCCGAAGTCGATCAGGTTGCTTTCGAGGAATGGCACCCGCGATTCCAGCGATGCCGCCATCCCCATCTTGTCGTTGGACGGGAGCAGCGTGGCGAGGTGGCAGTAGATGTCCTCGAACTCGCGCGCCAGGAAGGCCCGGTCCTCCAGGGGGGTGATCGGCTCCAGTTTCTGCCACAGGGCCTGGGCTCGGACATGGCGCTGGGCTCCGTCGATCGCGACCAGGTACTCTGGAGCGGCCGGGGACGATGGCATGCCCTCTGATGGCTGAAACGGTTCGTTCGCAAGCCGCTCAAGATCGGGCGGGACCAGGCGGCCGAGCAGTCGACCCAGGATCCGAAGCGGCCTGACATTGGGCACCAACCGGGCGTGGAGCCGTCGCTGCCGCCACATCCGGGAGGCCGCCACCGCCCAGCGATAGCCTCCGAACAACTCGTCCGATCCCTCCCCATTGAGCAGGACCTTGAAGCCATCGGCACTGGCGGCCTGGTTCACGCCCAGCGCCAGGGGATTCGACGGGAAAAATATCGGCTGGTCGTTGTGAAAGGCGGCCTTGGCCCAGAGCCGCAGGTAGTCGGACCGCCCCATCGGCACCCGACGGAGTTCAATGCCAAGATGCCGACACACCCGCTCCGCCTTGTCGGCCTCGCTAATCCGATATCCCTCCGCGTCGGCCACATAGGCCACGATCCCGGGATTGATGTCTCGGGCCACGGCCGCCACCAGGCTCGAATCGAGCCCCCCGCTGCACATGGTGGCCAGCGGAGCATCGCTCAGCAGGTGGAGTTCGACGCTCCGGGCAAAGTGCCGCTGGAACTCGGTCACCTGCTGGTCGAACGGCACCCGGCCCGCCTCGATGATCCGTCCAACATCCAGGTCCCGCAGGAGATCAAACCAGGTGTGGGTGGTCTCCCCGGTCTGGGCGATTTCCACCATGGTCCCGGGCACCATCTCCTCGACCCCCTCGAACGGGGTCCATCCGCCGGTCAGGCGACCGTGGATCGCCTGGGTGGTGAGGCTGTGCAGGTCGGCCCGACAGGGGACCGCCGGATGGGCAAAGAGGGTCTTGGCCTCGGAGGCGAACACCACGGTGGACCCGCGGTGGGCGAGATAGAGCGGTTTGATACCGGTTCGGTCCCGGGCCAGCCAGAGGGTGCGGCTGCGGTGGTCGAAGTAGGCAAACGCAAACATGCCGTTGAACCGGGGAACCGCCCGGGCAACCCCCCAGCGATGGAGGGCGTACAGGACCACCTCGGTGTCACTGCCACTCCGGAACCGGACACCCTCCTCCTCCAGTTCCCGCCGGAGCTCCCGGAAGTTGTAGACCTCCCCGTTGTACGAGATGACCCCCTGATGGTCCTCGGTCACAAACGGCTGATGAGCCATCGGACTCAGATCGAGGATGCTGAGCCGGGTGAGCCCCAGTCCCAGAGAGCCATGGGTCCAGGCGCCCCGGTCATCGGGGCCGCGATGATGCTGGCGGTCGAGCATGGCCGACAGCACCGACTCATCAGCCGGGATACCCCCGCGGTTCCAGAAGCCAGCGACGCCACACATGCCGATGATGCCTCGTCGGGTGAAATCAGGGATTGAACTGACGGGAAGCGTGGGGAAGCTAACTCGTTGTCCCGACCGGTGGAGGTACCACCCCGAGCGGAGGCGGCAGCAGCAGACTCACTGGGGGAGAATCGCATTGGATGCGGGGACCTGCTATCTTTCGGACCGAAGGGGAGTAGCTCGTCCGCCGAGAGGCGGAGGGTGGAATCGTCAAGACTGTCGCTTGCGGGCGGCACGGTTCCATCAGGAGACGGCCCGAACGGGCTCGGACTCAGAGCGAGACCTTCGCCGATCGCCGGAAGGCGATGGCGAGGTCTCGCTTTTTCTTATGGAGGTGTTACCCCGATGAACAACGTCAAGACGGGCATTCTGATGGCGGGCCTGATGGCCCTCTTCCTGATCGCCGGACAGGCGCTCGGCGGCAACCAGGGGCTGGTCATGGCCCTGGTGGTCGGCAGTTCCATGAACTTCATCATGTTCTTCTTCTCCGACCGGATGGTGCTCAGGATGTACCGGGCCCGGGTCGTGTCCGAGAAAGACGCTCCTGAGCTCTACCGGATCGTGGACCGACTCCGGCAACGGGCCGGGTTGCCGATGCCGGTAGTGGCCATCGCCGACCAGCCCCAGCCCAACGCCTTCGCCACCGGACGGAGCGCCAGCAAGGCGGTAGTCGCGGTCACCAGCGGCCTGCTCCAGCACATGACCACCCGCGAGATCGAGGGCGTCATCGCCCACGAACTGGCCCACATCAAGAATCAGGACATGCTGATCTCGACCGTGGCCGCCGGCATCGCCGGGGCCATCGGCTACCTCCCCTACCTGCTGATGTTCGGCGGGGGACGGCGGAGAGGTGGGGAGGGCGGCAATCCCCTGATCATGATCGGGCTGGCGATCCTGGGACCGATTGCCGCGATGCTGATCCAGATGGCGGTCTCCCGGCAGCGGGAGTTCGAAGCCGACCGGACCGCCGCCGAGATTCTCGGCACGGCGGAACCGATGATGGGAGCCCTCCAGAAGCTCGACGCGCTGGCCCGGCGGATTCCCATGGACCTGCCCCCGGCCGCCGCCCCGCTGGCCCAGGTCAATCCCCTGGCGGCCCACAGTGGCGGGATCTCCAGGCTGTTCTCGACCCATCCCCCGATTGAAGAGCGGATCGCCCGGCTCGCGGCGCTGCCCCGGCGATAGGTGACCCACCCCCCGGCTGTCTGGCTCGGCTTCACCGGGCTCGTCCTGATCCTCCTGGTCCTCGACCTCGGGGTCCTCAACCGTCGCTCGCACGCCCTGTCCCTTCGGGAAGCTTCGGTCTGGAGCGGCGCGCTCGTCACCCTCGCCCTGCTGTTCGGCGGGTTCCTCTGGTGGCGCGAGGGAGCCACCCCGGCCCTGGAGTTCTACACCGGCTACCTGATCGAACTGTCCCTCAGCGTCGACAACCTCTTCGTCTTCATCCTGATCTTCCAGTACTTCCAGGTCCCGCCCGAGCTGCGGGCCAAGGTGCTGAAGTGGGGAATCCTGGGCGCCATCGTCATGCGGGCGGTGATGATCCTGGTCGGCGCCCTGTTGATCGCCCGGTTCCACTGGATTACCTGGGTGTTCGGCGGCATCCTGATCCTGGCCGGGATCAAGATGTTCCGCGGCGGCCACGAAGAGATCA
>CAYINH010000267.1:0-4230 GCA_964364615.1 uncultured Gemmatimonadaceae bacterium | reverse complement strand
AACCTCTGCGAAGGTGTGCCCCGGATTGGAGAAGTCGAAGTTGAGGCGGGTGGTGGTGGTGGCTCCGACCACCCTCTCACCATCCAGCGCGACAAACTGTCCTTCGGGAAAGACCTCGATGTGTCGGCGGTATTGCTCTGCCCTGAACCGCGCTTCCGGGGCGAGGGTCGGGAAGACCGCGTGCTGGAGTTCAGCCAGCTGGCCACCGTGGCTCTCCTCCGAATGCCCCAGCCGGATTGCTCCGGGAAGCTGTTGCAATACCGCACCCATCTTGTGGACTGGCATCCACTTAGACTAGCGGGGGAGGGGCGGGGTCCGCCAGTTGGGTGCCGATTCGCCACCGCTTCCCGTGGGTGTCGGCGATCCACGGTTCGTAGAGCTGACCACCAGGGTGGGCCAGCGCCTGTCAGGGCTGGAGCGTCTGCCGGCTGAGCCGATACAGGAGCACCGCAGCCCGCTTGGTCACCAGCGGGAACATCCGCAGGTCGGCGGTCTCCTGGTCGGTGTGCCCCCCGCGTCCCGAGAGTCCCAGGCCGTCAATCGCCATGGTGACGAGCCCCGCCGTGAAGGAGACATCCGCCGCCCCCGCCGCGCCGGGATCCACCGCCGCAACCGGACCGAAGCCCAGATCCCGGCTCACCTGATCGTACATCCCGAGCAGTCGGTAGTTGCCGTCGGTGGGCGCGAGAGGGGGATAGCCGTCCTCGAAAGTGATGGTCGCCGAGGTGCCCGGGAGGTGTCCGGCCACGATGGAGGCCATCGCGGCCTGCGCCCGGGTCAGCTGCTCCGGGGTGATGGTGCGGAGGTCCCCGCGGACAGTCATCTCGCCCGCCACGACATTGGTCTTGCCGAAGCCGGTGCCGCGATCATTCTCCGCATCAAAGGTCACCGTGGTTCCGCCGAGCGCCACCCCGGGGTTGAAGGTGAGAAGCTCCTCGCCGCTCAACTGCTCTCTGAACGCGTTGAGGATCCGGGATGCCTCGTAGATCGCTCCGTAGCCAACACTCGGCTTGAAGACCTGGGAGGAGTGGGCCGGGCTTCCCGTCGTCCTCAACACCCAGGAGCTGGCCCCCCGGCGGGCCACCACGGCGGTCGTTGGATCGCCGTCGCCATCCTCGAAACCGATGGCGATGTCAGCCTTCCGGGCCTCCTCGATGAGCGCCGCCCGGGCCAGGCTGAGCGGATCTCCCGAGCTCTCCTCATCTCCGGTCATGACGACGGTGATGTTCATCCGGTCGAGTTGCCCGGCCGCCTTGAGTGCCTTGAGGGCCTGGACGATGATGACGTCTCCGCCCTTCATGTCCGTGATCCCCGGCCCCTTGGCCGTGGTGTCGTCCAGCTGGTGCCATTGCTGGAAGGCGTTGTCAGGCTCGAACACGGTATCGAGGTGTCCGATGAGCAGCAGCCCGGGTCCCGGACCGGGATGCTCGGCCACCAGGTGACCAGCCCGGTTGAAGGCCGCCCCGTCCACCCACCGGGTCCGGAACCCGAGGGAGTCGAACTGCGCCCGGAGGACGCTCCCCACCGCCCGGACCCCTTCGAAGTTCATGGATCCGCTGTTGATCTCCACCAGCTGACGGAGCAGGGCCAGGCCGCTTCCGTTGCCGGCGTCCACGGCGCGGATGATCGCCTGCTCGGTGCGGTTGACCGGATTCTGAGCCGCCAGGTTACCACTCATGATGGTGGTACCGGCCACCGTGGCTGAGAGGAATCTGACGAGCGACCTGGTTCTGAGCCTCATGTGGTGCCCTCGGTGGGGAGGTGGTACCGGAAATTACACCCGGCTCCAGCCCCACGCTGCTGTCGCTCCCAGGTCGATCTCGGTAGCTTGGAACAGCGGAGGTTCTGCCAATGTCCGATCAGTCGCCCCCGGTACTTCCCCCTCCGGTCCCCCCACGACTTCGTCGTGGTCATGCGGGGGATTGGACGATCCGGTTTCGGGCCTTCGCCTTTCCGGTGGCGGCCAGTCTGCCAATGGCCATTGGCGTGATCTACCTGTTGAACGATCGCCGGGGCCTCAGTGCCACCGAGGTGGTCGCCATCCTGCTCGGCGCCGTGCTGCTGGGTCTGGCTATGGGGGGGCTCACTCTGCTCAGCACCGGGGCGGCCTCCCGGGGATTCGTCCAGATGGTCAGCGGGTCCGGCAACCTCGCTCCATCGCCGTCCTTCTCCTACCAGGAATCGCTGGTCATCCGGGGCCGGGCCGATGAGGCGGCCGTGGTGTATCGGGACCACCTGACGGTTCACCCCGATGACCACGATGCCCGTCTCGCCCTGGCTGATCTGCTGGCAGGGCATCTGGCTGACCCGTCCGGGGCTGAACGACTCTGGCTCGAGATCCGGAATGGCATCGCCTCACCGTTGCAGGAGCGGAGGGCGACGGAGTCGCTGATTGCCCACTACCGGCGGACCGGCAATGCCGGCCGGGAGATGGCCGAGCTGGCCCGCCTGGCTGATCGGTTTCGGGGTACCGCAGCCGGCGAAGCGGCTCGACGGGCACTTGCCACACTCAAGCAGGCAGCTTCAGAGGATCAGCGTCCCGGCGATGGATAGGCGGGCGGGGGGAGAATGGACGGGAAAAAGAACGCCCGGGTGGGAGCCCGGACGTTCTGAAACCACTGAGACTCAGGCGCCGATCAGCTGGGGTCCTTCCGACTCCGCCGCCGGCGGAGTCGGAAGCCCGCGAGGACTTTGGCCCACCATCCTAGCTGGGTGTCAGGGGGCAGGGGCCAGGCGGGTGTCTGTCAGGCAGAAGCGGTAGATTCCCTGTCGCGAACCGACTCGATTCACCCGAAGGTGACCCATGACCCGTCCTGCCAGGAAGATCATCAAGGATGTGGCCGACCAGGAGCCGGTTGGGTCTGACCCTGTGCTGACGCGGGACCAGTCCGACGAACTCCTGATGAAATTGCGTCTGGAACATCCCGATCCCGACCCGTCCCGCCAGCCCACGGCGGAACAGGACGACCTCGGGATCATCAAAGGGACGGCTCAGTTCGGTGACGACGGACTCGGATCGACCTTGAGCAGCTGACAGTCGCTGCCCGATTCGTGGAGGCTCGTCACCACCTGCAGGGTGGTCTGGGTCTGCCGGAAGATTTCGCGGGTCTTCCCGAACGCGTCGACGCGGGCCGAGATGGTGATCCCCGGTCCCAGCAGCCCGGGCAGCAGCAGGACGATCGAGGCCACCGACCCGGTGGAGGTCACGAAGCCGATCTTCATCAGGCCTCGACCCCGGCAGCAGCCCCGAGCCCGGCGGCCCGGCCGGTGGCCCAGGCCCAGAGGAAGTTGTACCCGCCGATCGGACCGAACGCGTCCAGCGCCTCCCCACAGATGAAGAGTCCCGGGTGGAGCCGGCTCTCCATCGTGCCGGGGTCAATCTCCCCCAGAAACACCCCACCACCGGTCACCTCGGCCTTGCGATAGCCCTCGTCACCGGTCCAGGGAAGCTGGTATCGGGTGAGAATTCCGATCAGACGTTGCCGGTCGTCGCGCTTGAGCTGGGCCAGCCGAGTCCCCGGCTCAACCACGGCCAGGGTGACCAGCTCGTTGGCCAGACGATCCGGCAGCTCCCGCCGCACCATGCCTCCCACGGTCTCGTTGGCCACCGGCCGCAGGCGCTCCTCCCAGCCCGCCTCGTCGAGGTCGGTCCACTGAACCTGCAAGTGGGCCGGCCGGCCCTCCTGGCGGGCCCGTACCAGGACGTGGGAGACATCGAGCACCGCCGGCCCGCTGTAGCCCCGGTGGGTAAAGAGGAATCCCCCTCGCGCGGAAGCCGTTCGAAGCCCATCGGTGGCCGTGAGTGTCACGGTGAGAGAGATCCCGGCCAGTGCGGTCAACGGCGAGGCCGCCGCCGTGATCGGGGTCAATGCCGGATAGGTCTGGTGGACCGTGTGACCGAGTTCCCTGAGGATCGACAGGCCGGTGCCGTCGCTTCCGGTATTCGGTACCGAGAGGCCACCGGTGGCGATGACGACCGCGTCGCAGTCAATCGGAGTCCCCCCGGCCAGCGCCACCTGCCAGCGTCCATCCACCGGCTCGACCCCTGTCACCGTGCTGTCCGGCTCGAAACGAACTCCCCGGTGCCTGGCCAGGGCGAGCAGGCCATCGCGCACATCCCGAGCCCGGTCCGAAACAGGGAAGAGTTTGGCAGACTCCGGTTCCTCCTTGAGCGGGATGCCAAGCTCCTGTTCGAAGAACGCCACCTGCTCCCGGTGGGGCCAGGTGCGG
>CAYINH010000266.1:0-4278 GCA_964364615.1 uncultured Gemmatimonadaceae bacterium | reverse complement strand
CAGGGGTTCGATTCCCCTCCGCTCCACTCGGTAAGGCCAGGCTCCATCGCAACTTCCGCGCTGGGGCCTTTTGCTTTCCAGAAACCCTGTTGTGAGTTGTGTTGTGAGTTCAACTCCCAACCAGCCTCTGGGTCGGATGCAGCACCACCTGTTTGACCGTCGCGGCATCGGCCTGCTGGTACGACGTGAGAATCGTCCGCTCGTCTCGCCAGCCACCCGCTGCCGCGACGTCCTTCACGGGATACCCCTTCCGCTCGGTCGCCCATTTCCGCCTCAGCGTGTGCCAGAGCCCACCCGGTTCCTGCTTGAGCTCGGCCTTGGTAAACGCCAACCGCAGCCAGTTGTCCAGCAGATGGCGATCACACGGCCTGGTCGGGTCCTTCGGAGCTGGGAAGACGGGCGCCGAACCGATCGCCCTCTGGAGCTTCCGGGCCTCCCTCAGTGCCTCCTGGACCGCGTCACTCATCGGGCGGACATCCTCGAATCCGGACTTGTCATGCTCCGCCCGCCACCGGATCATCCCCGCCTGGAAATCGACGTCTTCCCACCGCAGGTTCCGCCAGGCCGAAATCCGACGGCCGGTTCCTTCCGCCACTACCAGAGCGAGCTTGAGCAACGGACGGACCCGATCGGCCACCTGGAGCAGTTTCAGATAGGTGGTGTGGCTCATCACCGGTCGGCGCGGATTCCGTTCCCGAGGGAGTCGGATTCCATGCCAGGGGTTCTCCTTGAGCAGCCGCCTTCCGGTACTGGTCCGCTCACGTTGTCCCCAGTTGAGCGCCTGGTGCAGAATCAGGAGGTCCGCCTCAATAGCTCGGTCCCGAACTGCCCCGCCCGCCCTCACGCCTTGCAGCGAGGCATCTCCCTTGCGCCGTGCCAGGGTAAAGCGCCGCACATCTGACTCTGACAGGCTCAGGATGTTTCGATCGGCTCCGAGGAAGGCAACCACTCGATCCAGCCTCCGCCTGTCGTCGCGCCGGGTCCGTTCCCGCTTGGCTTCGTGCTGCGGGCTCGCCAGGTACAGCCCGGCGAGCATCCCCAGCGTGAGGCTCTCGTCCTCGATGGCCTGCACGTTCGCGAGCACGCCCTGGAGCAGCTGATAGGCCTGCCGAGTGGCCAACTCGCGGTCCCGGTGTCCCAGGCTCTTCCGATCCTCCTTTCCATTGATCCAGATTGATCGCATGATCGGCCCGCCGGTGCGGGCTTCATAGAGCCGCACCCGCTGACCGGGTTCACCGATGGACTTCGACCAGGGGCTTCGGGTCCTCTTCATAGAGTCCTCCGTCGTCTGGCGATGTCCTGGGCATCGGCAACGGGATCATATCGCTGGGGCCCGGGTCCGGCAAGCACCTCGAGATCCCCCCGCCGGATGCGGTGCCGGCCCCCTGGTGTGGTGCGTCCGGAAGGGAGGGTACCCTTCCTCACTGCCCGCCGAATCGTCTCGGGGTGCTTGCCCAACAGGGCGGCAGCTTCCTCGACCGAAATCTCCCCGTCGAGGTGGTGCCGGGCCGCCGTCATGAGCTTCTGGAGCAGGAACTCCCGGGCCGTGGCAGACTGGGCTGCCCCATTCTCGACCAGGGTCTGGTTCTCCCGGAGCGCGCCGTCCACGAACGCCACCAGCCACGGGGGTAACCCGTGTGGAGGGGTGGTGCTGGGGGAAGGCGCTGCCATGGTTCATTACTCGGTTCGATGGCGGCCGGAGACGCAGCCGGCAGTTCCCCAAATCACGTCCTGACCTACCGGCCGGGAATTCCGGACACCAGTCCTGGAATCGAATCTGGGATGGCACGCTCGGCGGATCCCAGATTCAGCCCGCGAAATCCCAGGTTTACAGGGGCCGATGCCCCTATTCGTCTTCGTCATCCTCGTCCTCATCCTCGTTCTGACCCTCGTCCCATTCGTCGAGCACCTGGTCGACGGCGTCTTCTACTTCAAGCTCGGTCCAATCGTGCTCGACCTCGCGGTCAAGCACCTTGCCCACCTCCGCACGCGCATCGTTCCTGGCGGACCAGTACCAGTTGCTGGTCTCCCGCCGGGCATATCCGTTCCCGTGGGTGACAAGCGCGGTCCGATGCCGGTCCGACTTTTCTTTGGCTTTCCGGTCCCTTTTGGCCTTCTCCTCGGCCTCATGGTAGGGCCGCAGCACCCTTTCAACCCGGGCGCGGACGATTTCCGCCGCCTTCGTGAACGGCAGATCGGCCGGGAATTGGACGGCCGTCACGAACCGCTCCAAGTCAACGATGACCTTCCCCTCCCACTCCGCCGGCGTATTCCATGGAATCGCCGCACGACCATACCCCTTGATGGTCTGGAGCCGGAGCCGATCGCTGAGACCGGTATCGAGGACCGGAACTGGCGCCGCCGGTGCTGGGCGAGGCGCGAACTTCATGGTCTTGGGTGGAGGTACCGGCAGCACTGGTGCCACCCGGATTGGGGGCGGTACCCGCAGGTCTGGATGGCGACGTGGGGCCACAGCGCGGCGCTTTGCGGGCTTGGCCTTTACCCCCCCGGTCTTCCAGCGGCTGCGCCGACAGCGGTCGATCTCTTCCTCGGTGAATCGCCGGTGACCCCCACCTGTCCGGACGGCCCGGATCTTCCCTGCCCGCTCCAGCTTCCGGACGGTGTCCACCTCGAGGCCGAGCCGCTTGGCCGTCTCGCCGATCGTCACTTGCTTGCCCATGCTGAACCTCTCTCTCTACTGCCTGCTCCGGAGATGGCGTTCTTCGGCGAGGATCTCCCGGACTCGCTTCACTTCGCTGAGCGGAATGGCGGAAGGCTGGCCGCTCACCTTGATGTGCTCGACCTTCTGGGCACGGACCCAGTTGTTGACGGACATGAGGCTCACACCGAGGAGCTGTGCCATGAGGGCCTGGGAGACCAGGCCGTTGTAGGGAACGCGCTCGGCGTACCGGGTACCGTCGATGACTCGCTCGATGGTGACCCCCTGGAAGAATCCTGGGGGGTCCCAAATGATCCGGGGCTCTGGATTGTAGTAGGACATAGTGTAGATAATACTACAATGTGTAGAAAAAGCTATACCTCTAAGTCGCCTGAACCCCCCACCTGATCCAGAGTCCTCGCGAAGGAGAAGGGAAAACCGGCAACGTGGCGAATCCATGCGGGTTCGCGCGTCGGCCTGCCGGTTTCACCCGTCTCCCAAACGGCATCCTGGAGGGTCAAATGGCCCCCATTTGGTCACCCATTTGACCCCTCCCCCTTGGCGATAACTCACGCAGGACCATTGCCACGGTGTTGGTGAGTCACGCCAAGGAGTGCAGCACTTCCGGAATTGGGGTTGTGGGAAGCGATGATTGCTTCGGAACCGCACGCCTCTTGTGCATTTCGACACCCGGGACAATCGGACCTTTAGGGTGCTGGTTTGAGGCTAAGGAGCGGACTTAACCGCCAGCCGACGGACCGAGGGTATTCCGGAGCTGTCCCGCTGCCGCACCCACACGGCCCCCTTGCTGACCGCCATCGGTTGAATAGTTGAAGGCAACACGATGCGGCCCCGGAGGTGTCATCATCGGTTTGATATTGCACACATTCACCGGAGGAAATTGCCCCCTCGGTCCCTCTTCGTGGCCGGGTAGCGGATCACCCGGCCTCTCCTTCACGTTGCGTCTCCCTCTTTGCTGGAGGCGCCGGTGTACGGATGGGAGCGACTGGTGCTACTCAAACACTTGTTGGATCATGGCCTGTCCAAGGCCGCTATTGCCCGCGAGTTGGATGTGAGTCGGCGGAGCGTCCACCACTGGATCGCCACCGGCCAGCTCGACCGCGACCTGACCGCCCCGGCCCCCCGGGTCCGGAACAGCCGTCCGGCCAAACTCACGCCCTACCAGGCGATCATCACCACCCGCCTGGAGACCTACCCCGCCCTTAGTGCGGTCCGGCTCTTCGAGGAGATCCGGGCGGCCGGGTATCCGGGCGGGATCACCCAGCTCCGCGCCTATGTGGCCGCCGTCCGCCCGCAGCCGGAGCCCGAGCCCGTCGTCCGGTTCGAAACGGCTCCCGGCCACCAGGCCCAGGTGGACTTTGCCGAGTGCCGCTTCCCCTGGGGCAAACGCTTCGCCCTCCTGGTGGTGCTGGGGTATTCCCGGCTCCTCTGGCTCCGGTTCTACCCCCGGCAGACGATGGCCGCCGTCCAGCACGGCCTGGAGGCCGCGTTTGGCTACTTCGGCGGTGTGCCTCGGGAGTTGCTCTTCGATCAAATGAAGGCGGTGATCGTCGCGGACCACCGCCCCACCGGGGGCAAGCTCCTGGAGAATGCCGAGT
>CAYINH010000265.1:0-4292 GCA_964364615.1 uncultured Gemmatimonadaceae bacterium | reverse complement strand
GGCCTCGACATCCACTGCGAAATCCCCCTGAACGTCGCCCAGGCCGTGCTCGGCGCGATCGTCCGGGTCAAGACCGTCGATGGGCGAAAGATCCAGCTGCGGATTCCGGCCGGGACTCAGCCGGGTCGCAAGTTCAGGATCAAGGGGCAGGGGGTCCAGAAGGGCGGCAACAAGGGAGACCAGCTGGTCGGAGTTCAGGTCGAGCTGCCGGAGAAACTGACGCCTGAGCAGGAAGCCCTGCTCCGGCAGTTCGCCGACGCCTCAGGGCTCAAGTACTAGCCGGTCGCCGGTCCGCGCCGCATAGCGCTCCAGCAGCCACGCGTGGGTCGCCCGCTCCGGCTGATTGCCCGGGTGCCGCTGACGATAGTTGCCGTTGGGGAGCAGATCCCACGCCTGCCGGTTGTCCGCCAGACAGACCTCCATGAGACCCCGCACCAGGGAGCGCTGGGCCGGATCCTCCAGGGGGACCGCGACCTCAATCCGCCGATTCAGGTTCCGCGGCATCCAGTCTGCCGAACTGATCAGGACCTCCTCCTCGCCGTGGTTCTGGAACCACCAGGCCCGGGAGTGCTCCAGGAAGCGACCGATCACGCTGACCACCCGGATCCGTTCGCTGGCCCCGACTATGCCCGGACGCAGACAGCAGATCCCGCGGACCAGCAGATCCACCTGGACCCCGGCGTTCGACGCCTGGTACAGCGCCAGAATGATCTCCTGATCCACCAGGGCGTTGATCTTGGCGAGGATCCTGGCCGGCCGTCCCGCCTTGGCGTGATCGGCCTCCCGCCTGATCCGGTCGAGCAGCCAGGGACGGATCCCGGCAGGGGCCACCACGATGCGCCGGTACTGCTCCCGGGTCGCGAAACCGGTCAGCACGTTGAACAGATCGGTCAGGTCCGCGCCCAGTTCCTCGCGGGCCGAGAACAACCCGAAATCGGTATAGCTTCTGGCGTTCCGGGCTGAGTAGTTGCCGGTGCCGATGTGGACGTACCGCCGGATCCCTTCCCCTTCCCGCCGGACAACCAGGATGGTCTTGGCGTGGGTCTTGAGTCCCGCCACGCCGTAGCTCACGTGGGCCCCGGCATCCTGCAGTCGGGTCGCCCACTGGATGTTGCTCTCCTCATCAAACCGGGCCTGCAGCTCGATCAGGACGGCGACCTGCTTGCCCCGGTCGGCTGCTTCCACCAGCCGCCTGGCAATCCCCGATTCGGTGCCGATCCGGTAGAGCGTGATCTTGATGGCCAGGACGTCGGGATCCTCGGTGGCCACCTGGACGAAGCGTTCGACCGTGGCCGGGAAGCTCTCGTACGGGTGATGCACCAGCACGTCTCCTTCCCGGATCACCTCGAACAGGTCGCGTCCGGTCGCGAACCGCGGCGGGACCACCGGGACGAAGGTGGGGTCGTGCAGGTGGGGCCGATCAGGGGCCGTCAGCTCGAGCAGCCCGGCCGCGTTCAACAGGCCCACCACTTCGTAGACATCCTCCCGGGTCAGGATCGCGCCTTCCGCTTCCTGCTCGGTGTTGAACTCCTCCAGCAGGAGATCCCGGAGCGATGTCGGCATCGTGGGATGCACCTCAACTCGGACGACCTCGCCGAACCGACGGTTGCGCACTTCCTCGGCAATCAGCGCCAGCAGATCTTCGGCCTCGTCGTCATCGAGATCCAGGTCGGTGTTCCGGGTGATCCGGAACTGGTGGCAGCCGAGCACTTCCTGCCCCGGGAACAGGGACTCGAGGTGCATCGCCACCACCACCTCCAGCGGGAGCCGGCGGTGCGCCCCGGGCAGTGGCACCCAGCGGGGCAGGATCGCCGGCACCTTGACCCGGGCGAACCGTTCCTCCCCGTCGTCTCCCCGCAGCACCACCGCCAGCGAGACGGTGAGGTTGGAGATGTAGGGGAACGGATGGGCCGGATCGACCGCCAGCGGGGTGAGCACCGGGTAGACCTGCTCCGCAAAATACCGGGCCAGATGGTCCCGGTCTTCCGCCCCAAGGTCGGAGTCGTTCAGGTAGATCCGGACCCCGTCCGCAGCCAGGGCGGGAAGCACCTCGGTGCGGAGGGTCCGGCAGTGCTCGGCCTGCAGTCCGCGGACCATGATCCCCACCGTCCGGAGCTGCTCGTCCGGTGTCATCCCATCGGCGGTCCGATCCACGAAGCCGACCGCCTGCTGCTGCTTCAGGCCGGAGACCCGGACCTGGAAGAACTCATCGAGATTACTGCTGAAGATGCCGAGGAACTTGATCCGTTCGAGCAGCGGGGTGCGGGGGTCCTGCGCCTCCCGGAGCACCCGGCGGTTGAACTCCAGCCACGACAGCTCCCGGTTGATGTAGAGCGATGAGTGACGGAGGTCGTCCGGGACCCGGGGCGCGGCGTCGATACTGCGGAAGACGTCGGTCATCCGGCGATGACTCCCCCGCCCAGCACCCGGCCCCCGGGACCGTACATCACCCCCGACTGACCCGGGGCGATGGCGCGGGCGGATTCTCCCAGGGTGAGCGAGACCACCGATCCTTCCACTGTTTCGACCACGGCAGGAAGGGCCCGTGACCGGTACCGGATCTGGACCTCGCAGTGGTCGCCCGGCGCCAGCGGGTCCGCCAGCCAGTTGACCTCCTCGAGCCGCACCGACCAGCCGTCCAGTTCCTCCGCAGTACCGATGACGACCTCACGCTGGAGCGGTCGGATCGCGACCACGTAGCGGGGCGCCTCGGCCCCGCCAGGCAGGCCTCGCCGCTGCCCGATGGTGTAGCGGGCAAACCCGTCATGGGTCCCCACCACCTCGCCAGCGGTGGTTACCAGACTCCCCTCCGCCAGGGCAGGGGATCCGGCCGGCAACTCCCGCTCGAGCACGGCCGCGTAGTCGCCATCCGGCACGAAGCAGATGTCGACCGACTCCGGGGCCTCGGCCGTGATCAGCCCCAGGGCCCGGGCCTGCTCCCGGGTCTCGGCCTTGGTCAGGGTGCCGACCGGGGCGAGCATCCGGCTGACCACCCGCCGGTCGATCCCCCATAGGAAGTAGCTCTGGTCCTTGTCCGGATCGCTGCCGCGGTAGAGGGCCCCCTCCCGGGCCACGACGTAGTGCCCGGTGGCGATGGCGTCACAGCCGAGGGAATCGGCGTGGGCCAGCAGGTCGCGGAACTTGGTAAACGAGTTGCAGCGCACGCAGGGGATCGGGGTGCGGCCCCGGGAGTACTCGTCCACGAAGTTGGCGATGACATCGTGGCTGAACCGGTCTTCCAGATTGAGCACGTAGTGCGGGATCCCCAGTCGATGGGCAACCTCCCTGGCGTCGGCGATCGAGTCGAGGGAACAGCAGGGTCGGTCCACCACCTCGTCGCCGTAGCAGAACAGCTTCATGGTGGCGCCGATCACTTGGTGCCCCTCGGCGACCAGCAGCGCGGCGGCCACCGAGCTGTCCACCCCGCCCGACATCCCGACCAGGACCTTAGACACGGCCGAGCACCACCGCGAGCTGCCGGACCTTCTCGACCACCCCCGGGAAGGTCGTCGCCAGCCGCTCGATGTCTGCCGGGGTGGTTTCGTGCCCCAGGCTGAACCGCACCGTCCCCAGGACCAGGTCCCGCGGGGTGCCGAGCGCGGTCAGGACGTGCGACGGCTCGACCGATCCCGTCGAGCAGGCAGAGCCCCCTGACGCGGCGATGCCTGCCAGGTCGAGGTGCATGAGCAGGGCCTCACTGTCGGAGCCTGGTACCGCCACAGAGAGGATGTGTGGAGCACGAGGGGCGCCTTCGGCGTTGACGGACAGCCCCTCGACGGCGGCCTTGAGCCGCGAAGCCAGGGCGTCCCGGAGCCCAATCAGCCGCACCGCCTCAGAGGCCTGTTCGGCGGCCACCAGGGTCGCGGCCCGCCCCAGCGCCACCGCTCCGGCAACGTTCTCGGTCCCCGGGCGGATCCCGAACTGCTGCCCACCCCCGTGAATGATCGACTCCACCACCCCGCGGCCCCTCACCACCAGCGCGCCGAGCCCCTTCGGGGCCCCGATCTTGTGACCGGACAGGGTGACGAGCGAACAGGGCAGCGAGGCGACCGAGACCGGAATCTTTCCGAACGCCTGCACCGCATCGGTGTGAAACGGGACCTGGGCGGCGTGACAGCGTTCGGCAATCGTCTCCACCGGCTGGATCACCCCAAGCTCGTTGTTGACCCACATGACCGAGACCACGCCTGGTCGCTCCACCAGGGCGCGATCGAGGGCGTCGAGATCCACCAGTCCACAGGAGTCGACGGAGAGGATGACTTCCTCGCCGCCGAGCTGCACCACCTTGTGGG
>CAYINH010000264.1:2285-4302 GCA_964364615.1 uncultured Gemmatimonadaceae bacterium | reverse complement strand
CCAATGCCGCCGAGTTCATCGATCGCCTGCCCGAGGGGTACGACACGGTGGTGGGTGAGCGCGGGGCCCGGCTCTCCGGCGGCCAGCGGCAGCGGCTGGCTATCGCTCGCGCCCTGCTGCGGGACGCCCCGATCCTCATCCTCGACGAAGCGACCAGCGCCCTCGACACCGAGTCGGAGCGGCTGGTCCAGCAGGCGATCGACCGTCTGATGGAGGATCGGACCGTCCTGGTGATCGCCCACCGGTTGACCACTGTGCGCCACGCCGATCGGATTCTGGTGCTGGACCAGGGCCGGGTGGTGGAGCAGGGCTCCCACCACGAGCTCCATGCCCGTGGGGGACTCTACCGGCGGCTGCACGATCTGCAATTCCAGGACGATCCGGTGGCCGTGTGACCCGGGCCATCGTGCTGGTCGCGCCCTTTGATGAGGGCCATCACGCGCACGCGGCCCTGCGCCGCCGGGCGCTGGAACGACTGGGGTGGACGGTCAGCTGTGTGAACCTCCTGCGGCCGAAGGGCCTTGGGGGCTGGTTCCGGAGGAGCGGCTGGGAGAAGGTCCTGTCCCAGGCGGTACAACGGCGGCCGGCGGTGGTGCTCGCGCTCGGAGTGCCCGGACTCGACGCCACGATGGTCCGCGCCCTCAAGTCGCCCGAGACGACCTGGATCAACTGGTTCCCCGAGGAGACGAATGGTGCCGACCTCGGCAAGCGGGCCGAGGCCTTCGATCGGGTCTTCGCGTCCGGGAGTGATCTGGCGGAGACCCTTGAGGCCGCCCTGGGCCGGCCGGTGGAGCTGCTCCCCCCGGCCTGCGACCCGTCGGTCCATCGTCCCAATCCCGACCGCACCCAGCAGTACCGAGCCAACGTGGTCTTCGCCGGACGCGCCACCCGGAGGCGGGAACTCCTGCTGGCCCAGCTGGTCGAGTTCGGCCTCGCCCTCTGGGGTCCGGGGTGGCGGGAGAGTGCGCTCCGGGATTACTGCCGGGGCGAGGTGACCAACACCGAGGAGTTTGTCCGGGCGTATGCGGGGGCGTCCGTGGCGGTCAACATCCACCATCGGTCGGACGAGGATGCCGAGCCGCGACGGGGCTGCAACCAGCGGCTGTTCGAGATCGCCGGGATCGGCGTCCCGCAGGTGGTGGACGCCCGGGGGGATCTGCCGCGCTGGTTCCAGCTCGGCAGCGAGGTGGAGATGTTCGAGTCGGCGGCGGAGCTGCGGGGTGTGGTGGAGGCGCTGATCGGGGACTCGGCCCGGGCCGAGGAACTCGGTGCCGCCTCCCGGCGCCGGGCCCTCAATGAGCACACCTACATGCACCGCCTGCGGGCGCTGCTCAGTGGGGTGCCGGTGGAGTGATCGTGTCGACGGTGGGCAGTATCCCGTCCGCCAGGAATCCCCGGTACATTCGCAGGTAACCCTCGGTCATCGTCCGATGACTGAAGAGCCGCTCCACCCGGTCCCGGCAGGCGGCCGGGTCAATCTGTTCGATCTCTGGCCGGAGCGAGACCAGCTCATCCACCGTGTCCCCCAGGGCGCCCACTTCCGGGGTGATGATCTCCGGGAGAGCCCCGCGGCGGGTGCCGAGGACCGGGGTGCCGCTGGCCAGGGCCTCGATCAGCGTCAGGCCGAACGGTTCATCCCACTGGGCCGGCATCCAGAGACAGCGGGCGCCCGCCAGCAACTCCGCCTTCCGATCGCCCGACACCTCCCCCGCGAAACGCAGTCCCGGGCGCAGGGTCGGGCGCCAGCCGCCGGCCACCACCAGTTCGCGTCCGGTGCGGTGGGCGCCATCCACTGCCCAGCGCCATCCCTTCACGGCATCAAGCCGACCCAGGAACAGATCGTAGCCGCCCTTGGTCGCGGAGAAGGTGTATTCGGTCGGGTCGAGACCGTTGTAGACGAAGGCGGTCAGGCCGTGTCGGGCGGCGTGGTCCCGACTGACGGCGATGGCATTGGGGGCGAGCGGCGCCTCGGATCCGCCCAGGCCATGGAGAGTCCAGACCAGGGGCCCCCCGGCCG
>CAYINH010000264.1:0-2275 GCA_964364615.1 uncultured Gemmatimonadaceae bacterium | reverse complement strand
GGTGGCTCCAGCGGGAAGTGGGCGTGCACGATGTCCACTCCCTTCGGCAGGTGCCGCCGGAGATCGAAGCCCCGGGTCCTGGACTGCCTAGGGTCCAACGGGACCACGGTGGCCTCCGGGATCCGGGTTCCCGACGGCGCGAGGACCACGACGTCGTGTCCCGCCTCGGCCAGTCCTCGCGCCAGCCAGACGACGACCCGCTCGGTGCCTCCATAGCCCCGGACCGGCATCATCACGCTGTGCAACAGGGCAATCCGCATGGCTACTTCACCGGCGACGGTATCGTGGCTGACCGGCCGGCCATCAGGACCGAGGGTGCCAGGGAGCAGTTCCGGGTCCCGCTGCCGTAATCGCGCCGACCGGGCAGGTTCGCTCCAGCGCGTCGGTCGCCGGGGACCACTCGTGGCGGGGAGTGTGGACCTCCGCCTTGGCCCCATTCATCCGGAAGATGTCCGGGCGGGCGCCGGCGCAGAGTCCACACCCGATGCATCGGTCGCGGTCCACCCGGACATGGACCTGATGCTTGGGATGGATGCCGGAGGGCAGTTCCGACAACGGAGCCTCCAGCTGGTCCAGCGCGTCCACGGTGGCCCGGTACCCCTCGGCGATCAGGTAGGGTGTCTTGTTGAACGAGAACATGGTGACGCGCTCGATCGCCGGCCGGATCAGGATCGTGGGTGGCCCCTCCCAGTCCACCAGGACGTTTTCCACCAGGCGTCCCATCACCAGCTCCAGTCCCCGACTGTAGGTCGCGGCGAACCCGGTGCGCTCCACGCCGTGGCGGCGGGACCGACCACCGCTCAGGTCTACGGCGATGATCGGGTGGGAGGAGATGGCCCGGGCAGTCCGGATCGGAAGGTTCTCCACCACGGCACCATCGGCGCACAGGTGGTGGCGGATCTTGCGGGGGGGAAGAATGCCGGGCAGCGCACAGGAGGCGAACACCGCATCGGCGACCCGGACATCGTCCAGGCCAGGGAGGCCCCAGAGGATCTGGTGTCCCGAGTTGAGGTCCACCGTGTTGACCAGCAGCCGGCGGGGGAGGTCCCGGAAGGTGCGGTCGCCGACTAGGTCATCCAGGATCCGATCGAGCGGATCCCGGCGGTACACGGCCGGGGCCAGCATCCGCCGCAGCGCCATGTCCACGTGGGCGATCCGGAAGACATCCCGCCGCTGCAGCGCCAGGGCCCGGTCCTCCATCTGCCGGATCCGCATCCCCGCCGCCCAGGTGGCGGCAATCAGCGATCCCATGCTGCTGCCCACGACGAGCCCCGGCTCGATGCCCCGCTCCTCAAGCGCCCGGAACACTCCGATGTGGGCCAGGCCCTTGAGCCCGCCGCCGCCGAGGACGAGGGTGCAGAGGCAGGGGGGAATCACCTAGTCCACGATTACCATGGCGTAACTTCGGCGCCCGCGTTGGAGCATGATCCACTTGCCGGCCAGCAGGTCCTCGTCGGTCAGCGGGCGGTCGGCCGAGGCCTTGTCGCCGTTGACGCTGAACCCGCTCCCCTGCAGGCCCCGGCGGGCCTCGCCTTTGGAAGGGGCCAGTCCGGTCTGCACCAAGGCCTCCACCAGCGACATCGTCCCGAGCCTGCTCCGCGCCATCCGGGCCAGGGGGACCTCGGCCTCCACGATGGAAAGCGAGCGGGCATCGGCAGTCCGCAGCTCGGTCCCGCCGAACAGAATACGGCTCGCGGCCTCGACCCCGTCGGTGACGTTGGCACCATGGACCTGGGTGGTGACTTCGCGGGCCAGCAGGCGCTGGGCGGTCCGGGCGGAGGGGTCGGCCGTGTGTTCGGCGAGGACCGCATCGATCCGGCTCAGGTCGAGAAAGGTGAAGATCCGCAGCAGCCGACCGACCGCCTGATCGTCCTGGTTGATCCAGAACTGGTAGAACTTGTAGGGGCTGGTCCGGGCCGGATCGAGCCAGACGTTGCCGTCCTCGCTCTTCCCGAACTTGCCGCCGGCGGAGGTGGTGAGCAGGGGCACCGTCAGGCCATGCGCCTCACCCTGGCGGCGACGGGCGATCAGCTCGATCCCGGCGGTGATGTTGCCCCACTGGTCCGAGCCGCCCAGCTGGAGTTGGCAGCCTTCGGCCTCGAACAGATGATCGAAGTCGAACGCCTGCACCAGCATGTAGCTGAACTCGGTGAAGGAGATCCCGGACTCCCGGCCAAGGCGCGCCTTCACCGACTCCTTGTCGAGCATGTAGTTGACGGTGAACTGTTTGCCGGTATCCCGGAGGAAGTCGATCAGGCCCAGCTTGACGAGCCAA
>CAYINH010000263.1:0-4303 GCA_964364615.1 uncultured Gemmatimonadaceae bacterium | reverse complement strand
GATCTTGCCTTTGAGCGGATCTGGCGCCAGCAGGATCCGGGCTTTTCCGAGAAGGCCTTCGCCATCAAGCTCGGCGTGACCATCCGACAGTAGTCGAGGGTCCCATGGAGCGCGTCTACATCGAAACCTACGGCTGCCAGATGAACGTGGCCGACACCGAGCTGATGCTCGGGGTGCTGGGACGGGCGGGATTCGGCCTGACCGAGTCCGCCGCTGATGCTGACGTATTGCTGATCAACACCTGTGCGGTGCGGGACAACGCCGAACAGCGGGTCATCGGACGAATCGGGGAGCTCCAGCGGTACCGGCGACCGGGGGGCGTACTCGGGGTCGTCGGGTGCATGGCCCAGCGGCTCGGTCCGGCCCTGCTGGAACAGGAAACCAAGGTGGACCTGGTGGTGGGACCGGACGGCTACCGGAACCTTGGGGAACTGGTCCGTCAGGCGATGGGCGGTGACCGGGTGGCAGACGTGACCTTCCGTTCCTGGGAGCATTACGAACACGTGCCCCCGGTCCGGGACCCTGGACCCACCGGGTTCGTCACCGTCCAGCGGGGGTGCGATTACAAATGCACCTTCTGCATTGTTCCGTATACCCGGGGGCCGGAACGGAGCCGCAGATTGGAGGACGTCGTCGCCGAGGTGGACGCCCTGGTGGAACAGGGCGCCTCGGAGGTCACCCTCCTGGGCCAGACCGTCAATGGCTATCACGATGGGACCCACGGGTTCGGGTCGCTGCTTCGGGCTGTGGGCCGGGTCGACGGAATCCGGCGGATCCGGTTCACCAGCCCTTACCCCACCGATTTTACCGCCGAGGTCGTGGCGGCGATGGCCGAAACGCCGGCCGTCTGCGAGCACGTCCACCTCCCGGCCCAGAGCGGCTCCAACGTGGTGCTCCGACGGATGGCCAGACGCTACAGTCGTGAGCAGTACCTGGCCGTGGTGGAGCGGCTCCGCGAGGCGATTCCCGCGATCACCATCTCCACCGATCTCATCGTCGGTTTTCCGGGGGAGACCGAGGAGCAATTCGAGGAGACCCTCACCCTGGTGGCGGCCGCGCGCTTCGACGACGCCTACACCTTCCGCTACTCGCCGCGCGACGGGACGCCAGCCATCAGGCTGCCCGGCCCGGTGCCCGAGCCGGTGGCGGCCGAACGACTCCAGCGGCTGGTGGAGGAGGTGCGAGGCCAGGTCAGGCGGTGGAATCTGGCGCGGCTGGGTAGCATCCACGAGATTCTGGTGGAGCGGCCGGCCCGACGGGGCGACCTCATGCTGGCGCGGACCAGAGGCAACCACATGGTGCTGGTCGATCTTGAGCCATCCAGCATCGGTGAGTACCACCCCGCCCGTCTCACCGGGACCACCGGGTCCACGTTTACCGGCGCCCTCCAGGGTGCCCGCACCATGGCGGTACTGTGATAAGGAATCTGGTCGAAGACCATGCCCGAGAGTGCTACTCGGGAATCGTCAGACGATTCCCCGATTTCTGCGGCTGCGAACTCTGCCAGGCCGACGTCATGGTGTATGCCCTCAACCGGCTTCCCTCCCGGTACGTCAGCACCGCCAAGGGCAAGGCGGTGACCGACATGTTGCTGGAGAAGGAACAGCAGCGGGCCACCATTGATGTGGCCATCATCGACGGGATCCGCCGGGTCACCCAGTCGCCCCGCTGCGGGAGAGCCGGAGCGGAATAGCCTCGTCGCCGCCGGGCCGCGCAGCCCGGTGGTGAGACTGGTGGTCGGGTTCGGGGCCGGCGTTCATGCCGGCCTCTCGGCGTTTCCGGCCTTGCTGTCGGTCGGGGTGCTTGCCGTGGTGGGTGGGCTCCTCCATCGCACCCGATTCGGCTTCGTTCCGTGGGTCGTAGCCGCCGGCGTGCTGATCGGGCGGAGCACCCGGCAACTCGACGCGACCCGGTGTGCCAGCCGGATTCCGCCGGGCCCGGTGGCGATGGAGGCGCAGGTGGCCGGGTCGCTCCCGGGCGACCGGATGACCGTCCATCCGATCGGAGCCGGCTGCCGGGGCAGCGTGACCGTGCGGTGGCGATCCCACGATCCGGTTCAGCCCGGGAGCGTGGTCAGGATCCAGGGGCGCTGGGTGGCTTCTCCAGACCGGGGGGGCGGAAAGGACGGCCTGCTGCTCGCGGAGCAGGTTCACACCGTCCGTCCGGCGGCCGGGACCCGGGCCCAGTCGGTCGAGGACCGACTGGTGGGCCAGATCGGACGGCTCTACGGGGGCCGGGCGCCGATGGTGGAAGCCCTCCTCCTGGGTCGCCGCGGGGAGCTGGATCGCGAGGTCAGCGCCGCCTTCGCCCGGTCCGGACTGGTCCATCTGCTCTCGATCAGTGGATTCCATGTCGGGGTGATTGCCGGGTGGGTCTTTCTTCTCCTCAGGGTGATCCGAACATCCCGGCATCTTGCCAGGGTTGGCGCGGTGATCCTGGCCACGGGGTATGTCGCCTTTCTGGGCTTCCCGCCACCCGCCACCCGGGCCGCAGCGCTGGTGGCGCTCCTGGCTCTGGCCGGGACACGACAGCGGCGGGTCCAGCCCGAGCCGCTGCTTGCCGTCTGCTGCCTGGCGATGCTGGTGATCGATCCCTGGGCGATTCACCAGCTCGGGGCCTGGCTCTCCGTGTCGGCGATCTGGGGAGTCACCCGGTTCACCCGGTGGAGCGATCGGCAACTGAGCCGCTCGTGGCCAGTGCGCACGGCCGCCGCCTCGATCGGCGCGACGCTGGCCACCGCTCCCCTGACGGCCGGTGTCCTTGGGCAGGTGGCCATCGTGGGGATTGTTCTGAACTTTGCAGCGATTCCTCTGGCAGGACTCGCGGTTCCCGGGGCGTTTGGGTCGCTGTTGCTGACCCCCGTCTGGCCACCGGTGGGTAAGGCCCTCGCCGCCGGGACGGGTCTGGCGCTGGCCGGGTTGGAGCGACTGGCACTGTTCGGGGCCTGGATCCCGTGGGGCGCGGTGGTGACCGTCCCCGGAGTTCCTGCGGCCCTCCCCTGGCTGGGGGTGCTGACGGCGGCGCTCTGGGTCGTGGGACGCCGGCTCCCTCGGCGGGCAGCGGCGCAGCGGCTCCTCCTGCTCGTCACCGGCGCTCTCTGGATGACCTTGCTCCCCGGATGGCGGCCCGACTTGGGAGCGGCCGAGCCGGGGCTTACGTTATATCACCTGCCGGTCGGGCAGGGGGACGCGACGGCCATCCGGACGCCTGCCGGGAGGTGGGTGCTGGTGGACGCGGGGCCGATCAGCCGGGAATACGATGCCGGGCGACAGGTCGTGGTGCCCTTCCTGACCCGCCACGGGGCTCGGCGGATTGAGTATCTGATTGCCTCGCACGCCCACGCCGACCACATCGGTGGTGCGGGCAGTCTGCTCGAGCGGTTTCCAGTCGGGATGGTCCTGGATCCGGCGGTGCCGGTCGGGGATTCGCTCTACCTGGCGCTGCTGGATCGCACCGCAGCCACCGGGGCGGTGTGGCGACCAGTCCGGACCGGTGATCGATGGGAACTCGACGGGGTCCGCTTCGAGGTGTTGCACCCCGACACCTCCTGGGCGGGTTGGCGGGAGGATCTCAACGAGGATTCGGTGGTTCTCCTGGTGGAGTTCGGCGGGTTCCGGGCGGTTCTGGCCGGGGATGCCGGCGCACCGGTGGAGCGGCTGCTTCGGGGTCGAGTCGGGGACGTCGATCTGCTCAAGGTGGGCCACCATGGCTCGCGCGGCGCCTCCGGAGTCGCCTGGCTCAAGGAACTCGCGCCCGAACTGGCGATTCTGAGTCTGGGCCGCAATCGGTATGGACACCCGGCGCCGGCGACCCTCCGCCGACTGATGACGAGCGGTGCCTCGGTCTGGCGCACCGACCGGGACGGCACGGTGACGGTGTGGACCGATGGACAACAATGGCGGGCGTCATCCCGGAGCCGCCGCGAAACTTCCCAGTTGAGAGGACCAGCCCCGTGGCGACCCGTTCTCCCATAGTGCAGACGATCGAAACGTTCATTCTCGACCAGGAACGGCGCCACCCCGCGGCCACCGGCGAGCTGACCAACTTGCTGTACGACATTGCCCTGGGGACCAAACTGGTGGCCGCCGCCATCCGCCGGGCGGGCCTGGTCGACATCCTCGGCAGCGCCGGGGAAACCAACATCCAGGGCGAAGAGCAGCAGAAGCTCGATGTCTACGCCAACGACTGCATGAAGAATGCGCTGGCCGCCACCGGCCGGGTCTGTGTGCTCGCCTCGGAGGAGGATGAGCAGATGACCACCTTCTCGACCACCTCGGATGCCCGGTACGCGGTCCTGATCGAT
>CAYINH010000262.1:0-4311 GCA_964364615.1 uncultured Gemmatimonadaceae bacterium | reverse complement strand
CAGGTGCTCTCCCAACTGAGCTACCGCCCCGACCGGGTCCAATATAGTCAGGGAGCCAAGCGGGAAGGACTGGGTGGGTCCTGTCAGGCCGCGGCTGGCGCGTCCATCCCGGCCCAGAGGTTCATCGAGTCCAGCTCCTCCCGGCCGCAGGCCTTGAGGTACAGGAACAACTGCGTACGGTAGGACGCGCAGCCACAGAGCACGAGATTGACCAGGAAGGCCCCACGGGTGGACCGGTCGCCGAACATCTCGATCTCGGCACGCAAGTCGGCATCTGAGACGTCGGCCAACTGGGTGGCGTAGCCGTCGGTGTGCGCGGCAATGGCCGCCAAGGTCTGATCGAAGTCCCGCGCTGCCGCGGCCTGCTCGTCCGCCGTCCAGGCATCCATGTCGAACTCCGCCGTCTTGGCGGCTCTCACGAGCGCGGGCCCCATCATGGACAGGTACCTCAGCAGCTCAAGCGTGCTGCGCTGCTTCGGCGTCGGCCGGTAGTCGAGCTTGGCGCGGTCGACCTTGCCCGCGAGGTGCCGCAGGATGCGGACTTCGTTCTGAAGCGCGGCCAGGAATTCGGACTTCGTCAATACCATTGGTGCCTCCAAGGGGGATGCGGACGGAAAACAGCCGGTGAGACCGTGCGGCGGCTACGTTCTGAGACTTCGCCACTCTGGTTCCAGAACGCCATAGCATTCGAGATCTTCGAGTTGACCCCATCTCAGGACATGCTGACGCATGGTGCCTTCATGGGTCATCCTGAGTTTGCGCAGGACCCGACCCGAGGCCGGGTTCCGGGGAAAGTGCCTGGCCACAACGCGATGGAGCCCCAATTCACCGAAGCCGTAGTCCAACAACGCCGTGGCGGCCTCGGTGACAAACCCCTGATTCCAGTATGGCACGCCGATCCAGTATCCGAGTTCTGCGCGCCGATGCTCAGGTACCAACTCAAGGCCTATGGCGCCGATCAGACCGTCAGACCCAGTGGTCACGGCCAGAGCCAGGCGCTCCCGGTTCTCCCAGGCCGTCGAGTGACCTTCGATCCACGCTTCGGCCACGCCGTCTGCATGGGGATGGGGGATGGTCAGCGTGGTGGCTGCGATCTCCCGTGCCCCGGCGAGCGCCTGAACGCGCGCCGCATCACCAGGTACGAACCCGCGGATGAGCAGGCGGTCCGTCCGAAGGGTGGGGGTCATCGGGGCGCCTGTGCGGCGGCGCCAGTGCGAAGAGCACCGGCTTGAGGGACGATTCGTCTCCGGGCAGGTCCAGCCGGGTCGGCAGGTGCAAGTGTGATGCCCTCGAGGGCCGGGACCTGGACCGGCCCGATCGCGCTCAGCGTGCGAAGAGTGGTCAGCCTGCCGTCGCCGATGGCGCCGTCCTCGAGGAGGGCATACGCCGAGAGCAGGCCGACCGCCACTTGCCGCGCTTTGCCCGGCAGGGCGATCGCCGTTGGCACGGCGACGATGCCGTGTGAGCAGAGAAGAGCGACAGCCGTGACCAGGGCGAGACGGGTGGGGTTCATCGTCCAAACGCTACCCGGGACGAACCGCGAAAGGAAGCATCAGAAGTGTCGGCTGCGGCGAGTCCCGCAGCGTCCACGGTCTACCGGAGGATGAGGCCTATCCCGACGCTCAGCGCCCGCCTCAGCTCTCCCGCCTTGTGGTCGGCTCCCAGGATCGCACCGAAGTCAACGCTCGGACTGAGGTACATGTTTCCTCCGAGATGCGCCTCAAGCCCGGTGCCCACGCGATTGAGCGGCGGCCGCCCGGCGCACCAGAGGGAGCGGCCGCCCGCTCCAAATGCGCGTGATGTTACCAAGCGGGATGGCAGTCCGAGCTTCCCGATCTCGTGCCTGGAGCCGCCATGTTCTACCCCGGCATCGATCAGCACCGTCTCCGCTCCACGCATGGAACCAAGTTGTATCGCGGGATCGGGCCCCGCCAGAGACCAACCTGGGACTGTGACCCAGGTCACAGACGAAGGGGAATGACAGGAGGCCATGGGTTGCCGTCAAACGAGCCAGCCGGCCGCCACGGACCAGGTCACCGCTGGCCCACTCTGATCCCGAAGAGCAGCGCGACGGATCGATTGGTCGTGCGGACATAGTTCCACTCGGCCGTGAGATCGCTGATCCCGTGGGTGTAGCGGGCCTCGACGGTCCAGGTGAGGCTCGCGAGCCGTAGCTCGGCGCCGAGAGCCCCGACCAGACCCACGTCAGATGCGGTGGTGCGGTAGCCCGAGCAGTTCAGTGGGATGACCGGTGCAGGGCTCTCAGGGATCGAAGGTGGACGCGTTCGGCCGGTGCAGGAAAGCTCGAAGGCTGGGGCCGCACCGAGAAGAGCCACCGGGCGGATCGAGTGCCGGGTTGAGGGAGCGAGCCGGAGCAGGAGGGGGATCTCGAGGTAGTGCATGCGCATCTGAAAGACATCGATCCCTCGAACCCCCTTGCCCGCGTAGAGTAGCTCCGTTTGAAAGGCGAGGGGGCCCAGGACGTGAACCGAAGCTGTGACCCCACCCGTCAGCCCAGTTCGGGAATCGAACGGGTTCGACTCGCCGCAACACCAGCCAACCTGGCGGGAAGAGTTTGGACCCGCCTTCACCCCGAACGTGACAGATTGGCCAGCGAGCGTTTGGGAGAGCGAGCACAACCCGATGACGGCAACCATGATTCGCATACCACACCTCCTCCGAGAACTACCCTGTCTGCGGTTGTCAGCCCGCTCCAAACGCGTGTAGGGCTGCCCTCAAACCGAGCTGTCAGCGGGCCAAGCCAATGCCCACCGCGGCGGCCAGGGTCTCAAGCCGCACCTTTCCGTTGAGGCCCCTCGTGTAGCCCACGGCTGGAACAAGGATGAGGTGGCGGGAAAGCCGTGATCGGTAGGAGAGACTCAGGCCGACGCCCCAGCTATCGTAGCGGATCCATTCGGGGCAGCTGGCTCCCGGTTCAGTGAGGCAAATCACCCCATCGAAAGCTGCCTGGTAGCCCACTGAGGGGCGAAGCGACCACGCGCTCCGGCTCCCCAACTGGATCGTCGCGCCGACCATCACATCCCGGTATGGTGGGTCCCGATCGATCGTACTTCGCACAGTGATGTCGGGCTCGAACAGGGCTGACAAGCGATACCCGACCCTGACACCGATGAGGGCCTCGTCGTATGCCTCCGCCTTGATATGGCCCCCATACGCCAGGTAGTAGTGCTGCTGCAGGTGGCCAATGCCGGCTGACAGCGCCGCAGTGGGACCGCGCTGAGCGCCCGGCTCCTCATGGGGCGGCACTGCCCCGGCGGTCAGAGTGGCGCGTGAGTGAGGGGCGGGCTGTTGGGATATCGTCTGGGGCGCGGCGGCCGAGGGAGATACCGCAAGCAAGAGCACGCCAGCAGACAGCAAGACACAGCGTCCGCCGGACCGGGAGGGTCCGCAAGGGTCAATGGGAACGCCGCACGCCGTCATGGGGGCCCTCCGCTTCAAACGTGACATCAAGCCGCACCCAGCGTCACTGCGATCTCCCTACGGCTGGTGGTCGACCGTGAACGTGCTTGGCGGACCAGCGTCGAATGGGAGGAGACATGAGCCATTGCCAGGACAAGTCTGAAGCCGATAGTAGAGCCGCATCTCCCCGGTGAGAGGGCTGAACGGCTGTCCGGTGACTGGTCTTGGACATCCGACAGGGCCCCGCCGCCCGGCAGCTCCGCGCTTTCAAAAGGTGGGGCCAGACAGCCCTCGGACTAGGGAACGACAGTGACTGCCTGGAGGATCTCACGGGTCTTGCCATCCCATCCGCGACCGATGACGGCCACCTGGGAGGTGCCTGGTATGTCAAACCGGAGGATGAGAACGCGCGCGAAACCTCGGAGGTCATCTGTACAGATCGTCTGGGGCGGAGCAGTGAGGTCATAGAGCCGCACTGCTACTCGTCCGGCTAGGACGTCGAGCTGGTACCCGTCCGGCTTGGTGCAGGTACTACTGCCGAAGGTGCTCGCGGTCACCTGAAATGGCGCCCCGGCCTGGACGGTGCTCGGCGCAATCAGGCTGGTCATGGGGGGTTCGCCTTCGATCACGAGGCCCAAGCCTCGTTGGGCCCCGGGCTCAGTCCCGATGGTACAAGAATGGAGAGCGATCAGACCGACGACGATGACAGCGGAAGTGAGTCGCTTCATGGGGGTTTCGCCTTGAGCCCGGTAGTTGGATGGCCCGTTCCCACCCCCGGCCTAATGCAGGGCTCGTGCCAGACCCGGGAGAACGGAGCCTCATGGCCCAGAACCACTTAGGATGCCTTGGGAGGAGTGTTGTGTCTGTAACGAGAGTCGGATTGACACAGGC
>CAYINH010000261.1:520-4321 GCA_964364615.1 uncultured Gemmatimonadaceae bacterium | reverse complement strand
CCGGCGCGGTGCGGGACAAGCAGGGGCTCTTCGCCGCCGCCCGGGGTGGCACCTTCTTTATGGACGAGGTCGGCGAGATGCCGCCCTCGCTCCAGATCAAGTTGCTTCGGGTCCTCCAGGAGCGGGAGGTGATTCCGGTGGGCGCCACCGAGGCGATTCCGGTCGACGTCCGGATCGTGGCGGCCACCAACCGGGACCTGGAGGAGGAGGTCCGGCGCGGTCATTTCCGGTCTGACCTGTTCTACCGGCTGAACGTGATCGCCATGGAACTCCCCCCGCTCCGGGATCGGAAGGAGGATCTGATCCTGTTGATCGAGCACACCTTGCAGGAGCTGGCCTCCGATCGGGATGGGGAGCCCAAGGCGCTCTCGGCCGAGGCGCTCGACGCCGTGGTGGTGTACGACTGGCCCGGCAACGTTCGCGAGCTGCAGAACGCGCTGGAGCACGCGGTGGTGCTCACCAAGGGTGACCTGATCGACGCGGCGGCGGTCCCCGAGCGGATCACCCGTCGCAAGAAGGAGCCGCTGGTGGCCGAGCGGGCCAGCCCCAACCCCTCGCTCGATGTCATCGAACGGGCCTATATCATGTGGGTGCTGCAGGCGGAGGGCGGGAACAAGACCAGGGCGGCGGAGGTGCTGGGGATCGATCCGTCCACCCTGTACCGGAAGCTGAGCCGGTACGAGGAGACGGGCGTCGCGGCCCCATGATCCGCCTCCTGTACGGGCTCTTCATCCTGTCCGGCGCTGCCGGGCTGTTCTACGAGTCGGTATGGAGCCGGTATCTCAGTCTGTTCGTCGGGCACGGGGCCTACGCCCAGGTCATCGTGCTGGTCATTTTTCTGGGTGGGATGGCTGCCGGCGCGACGCTGGTCAGCCGGATCTCCGACCGGCTCCGGGACCCGCTCTACGGATACGCCATGGTCGAGCTCGCGGTCGGGCTGCTGGGCCTGGGGTTCCCCGAGCTGCTCTATCTCCCGGTGACCGGGTGGGCCTACGCCGTGCTGTTCCCCGCCCTGGGCGGGGGGTTCCCGGTGCTGGCGGCCAAATGGCTGCTCGCGGGTCTACTGATCCTCCCTCAGTCCATCCTGCTCGGGGCCACCTTCCCGCTGATGAGCGCCGGGGTCCTCCGCCGACTGCCGAGCCAGCCGGGGACGGTCCTCTCCTGGCTCTATTTCGCCAACAGCCTGGGGGCCGCGTTCGGCGTCCTGTTTGCCGGATTTGTGCTTCTGGACATGGCCGGTCTGCCGGGAACCATCCTGGCCGCGTCCATCATCAATCTGGTGGTCGGCCTGGCGGCACTCTTTGTGGCCAAGGCCACCGCGGAGGACCGGCCCGTGCTGGCGCCGCTCCAGGATGCCGGCGGGTACCCCGACGACCTTGACCTGCTTCCTCTCCGGAACCTGGCCAGGCTGTTGCTATTGGTGAGCGCGGGCACGGCCCTGGCCTCCTTCATCTATGAGGTGGCCTGGATCCGACTGCTGTCGCTGGTTCTGGGCAGTGCCACCCACTCGTTCGAACTGATGCTCTCGGCGTTCATCCTCGGCCTGGCGCTCGGGGCCTTCTGGATCCGGAAGCGGGCGGAGACCATCCGCCGGCCGCTCCTGGTCCTGGCCTGGGTGCAGGTGCTCATGGGGGTGCTCGCGGCCGTGAGCCTGGTGTTCTACCAGTGGTCGTTCTCCTGGATGGCGAGCCTGATGGCCGCCGTGGGACGGACCGATCAGGGCTACGCCATGTTTTCGCTGGCCCGCTATGCCGTCTGCCTGGCGATCATGCTCCCGGCGACCTTCTGCGCCGGGATGACGCTGCCGCTCATCACCCGTTCGCTGCTGGTGGCGGGGGCCGGGGAGAAGGCGATCGGTGCGGTCTACGGGGCCAACACCCTCGGATCAATTGTCGGGGTAGCGCTGGCCAGCCTGCTGATCATCCCGGCGCTCGGCCTCAAGGGAACCCTGGTGCTGGGAGCCACCCTGGACATGGCGGTGGGCCTCGCCATCGGGGTGGTGCTGTGGCGCCATGGAGGCGCGGTGCGGCAGCTGCTGAGCCGGGGCGCGCTGGTGACCGTGCTGATCCCCGTCCTGGTGGTGGTCGGGGTGCGGCTCGACAAGGCCCTCCTGACCAGCGGGGTGTTCCGGACCGGCCAGGCCGGGGCGGCCGTCGAGGACACGGTGATCAGCTACCGGGATGGCCGAACCGCCACCGTGGCGGCCACCAACACCGGCGGCCGGCGACTTACCATCGCCACCAACGGCAAGCCCGACGGCTCGCTCGATCCGATCTGGCTCAAGGCCTGTCAGCCGGGGGACTCCCTCCGGGCCCTGACCGGCGACGATCCGACCCAGGTCCTGCTGCCGATGGTCGCCCTGGCGCATCGCGCCGAGGCGCGGACGGCGGCAGTGATCGGCCACGGGACCGGGATGTCGTCCCACAGCCTGCTCGCCTCGCCCAGGCTCGAATCCGTCGTCACCATCGAGATCGAACGGGAGATGCTGGCCGCCTCCAGGGTCTTCTATCCGGCCAACCGTCGGGTCTTTGACGATCCCCGGTCGATCCACGTGCTGGACGATGCCAAGGCGTACTTCGCTGCGGCGAACACCACCTTCGATGTCATCATAGCGGAGCCGTCCAACCCCTGGGTGAGTGGAGTGAGCGGGCTGTTCACCACGGAGTTCTACCAGCGGGTCAAGCAGTATCTGGCGCCCGGCGGGGTCATGGGGCAGTGGCTCCACACCTATGAGCTGACCGACCCTCTGGTGCTGAGCGTGCTGGCGGGCATTCATCAGAACTTCAGTGACTACGCCATCTATGCCGTCAACCTCGCCGACCTGCTGATCGTGGCCACCCCGAAAGGGCGGCTGGCGGAGCCCGACTGGTCGGTGATGGACTTCCCGGAGCTCCGGAAGGACCTCTGCCACTTTCACCCCCTGCTGGGTGCCGAGCTGGCGGCGACTCGGCTGACCGGACGGGCCGCCCTCGGCGCCCTGCTGGACGAAATCCCGGCCAACTCCGACTTCTACCCGATTCTCGATCTGGGTGCCGAGCGGGCCCGGTTCCTGGGGAGGGCTGCCGCAGGGCTGGAGTCGCTTTGGAGCGGGATGTACGATTTTGCCGGACCCCTCAACCTCCCGCTGCTGCTACCCAATGCCGATACTCTCTCCGCCCTGGTCGCGATCCCGCGGGTCTGGCAGCTGGTGCGGACGGCCCAGCTCCTGGCGCATGAGGCGGCAGCCCGGGGCGACACCGCCTGGCGGATGGATGGGCGGACGGAGGTCGACGAACGGGCGATCGAATGGCGGCAGGGTCTGACCGGTGTCGCGCCACTGTCATGGGCCAACTGGGGCCGGGCCTACTGGAGTGCTTTCGGGCTCTGGCACGGGGGGACCCGGGGGTATCTGGACCTGAAGTTCAGTCGGGAGGTTGCCTCATATATCGACCGGCACCGGGCGCCTGCCCCGGTTCGGGCCCTGGTGGGCTTCCGGGAGGCGGTGGCCAGCCGGCAGTGGCCCCGGGCGGTCGAGGCGGCGAGGCTGCTGGAGCGGGAGGTGGAAGCCGACCGTCGCTGGGTCGATGCCGACCAGCTCCGCGAGGGGGCGGTCATGGCTTGGCTGGCCATGGGCCAGCCGGATTCGGCCGCCCGGATGTTCCGCTCCCTGGACAGCCACACTCGCCGTCCCGAGGGGGATCTCCGGGTCCGGCTGCTCCGCTCCTATCTGGGGCCGGCCTTGCAAAAGTCTTGAAACCGGAATGGTCACTCCGGCCGTTTTTCGCCTACCGACGGTCGCTGCTCGGCGAACTCTGCCGCCTC
>CAYINH010000261.1:0-510 GCA_964364615.1 uncultured Gemmatimonadaceae bacterium | reverse complement strand
GATATAGGATGTTACCGATGGGAAAGGAGTGTGGTACGCGGGTTGCTCTTCCTGCCCATCAGCGGCGTAGCGCAAGTCAACCGCAGACATCTCACAACGAGGGGGAAGTATGAATCGCAAGGGTTTCACGCTGAACGAGTTGCTGATCGTGGTGGTGATTATCGGCATTCTGGCCGCGATCGCCATTCCGAAGTTCGCAACCACCAAGGACAAGGCCAAGCTGGCCTCGGTCAAGACCGACATCCGCAATTTCATGACGGCGGAAGAGGCCTATTTCTCCGACCTTGCCACCTACGGGAGCGTTGCGCAGCTCCAGGGTGCGGGGTACAACTTCACCTTCTCCTCGGGTAACGCTGGGGTCACAAGCTCGGTGACTGCTGCGGGCTGGGCTCTCGCGGTCACCAACTCCAGCATCTCCACCGGCACGAACTCGTGCAAGGTCGCCGTGGGAGCAGCTGCGGCAGTGCCAGCGGATGATGGCCGCATCACGTGTCCGTAGGCTAGAGCGCT
>CAYINH010000260.1:0-4370 GCA_964364615.1 uncultured Gemmatimonadaceae bacterium | reverse complement strand
AGACTACTACCGGGATTCCGGGATAGCTCTGACGACGGGTGGCGAGGTCGACCTGCCGCTGTGCCTTGATCCCCAGGACCACGGCGTCCAGCAGGTGGTGGCGGTAGGCGCGTTCAAACGCCTTGGCCGAGCGACAGGCCACCACCCGGGTGCCGACCGGAAGGGTCCGGCGGAGGGTGGCGAGGCCCGCTCTGGTATCGAGGAGCGCGGCGACCGCGGGCATCCGTCAGGTCGGCGGAATCGGGCGGGGCATCGGATGGGGCCGCCCCTCACCGGCCGGGAAGAGGGTCTGGGCCATCTCGCCCGCCCGGCGCAGGACGCCTCGCGCGTTGTCATAGCTCAGGTCCGCGAGCGCAACATCGAGGCTGCACCAGCGAGCGGCGGTAATCCCCTCATCGAGCTGCGGCACCGGATCGCCGGAGGGCGATTCCAGCAGGAAGAAGTGACAGAACTTGTGGATGTAGCGGCCCCCCTTGGCGCGGAACCGCCAGTCCACCATCCGGATCGGCCCGTGCATGACCAGCCCGGTGAGCCCGACCTCCTCTTCGGTCTCGCGCAGCGCCGCGGCGGCAGGGGTCTCCCCGTTCTCCAGGTGGCCCTTCGGGAGACCCCACTTGGCGTACGAGTCGCGGATGATCAGGAAGCGAAGTCCCTCGGCCACCCGACGGAAGACCACCCCGCCGGCACTGACTTCGCGATCGGCGCGCTTCGGCTTGGGCATCTAGAAGACAGAGAACCGGAAGTATTTCCGGGGGTTGGCCTGGATGTCGGCCAGCAGGGCCCGGAGCGCCTGAACGGTCGCCGTGGTCTCCCGGTAAAGCGTGGAATCGGAGGACAGCATGCCCAGGGTCCCCCGGCCCGACTCCATCCGGGTGAGCACCGAGTCGAGCACCACCAGGACCCGGCTCAGACTCTCACGGCTGTCCCGGGCGGCGGCGCTGACCGAGCGGAGGTCGGCGGTGATGGAGTCGAGGTTGCTGGTGAACCGCCGGGTGTTCCCCATGATCTCGGTCAACTCGCCCTTGCTGGTGGCGCTGTCGATCCGGCCCATGGTGGCGCTGGCGGCACTGGTGAACCGATCGGTGTTGCCGGTGATCCGGCCCAGGGTGCTGGTCTGGTCGGCCGAGAATTCGTTGAGCCGTCCGGCCATGTCCCGGAGATCACGGACCGAACGCTGCAGGTCGGAAATCACCGAGCTGTCGATCGCGCCTGACACCCGATCGGTGATCAGCCCCACGTCCGACGCGATTCGGCTGGCCTGAGCGGTGAGTTCGCCGATGTCCGGCAGATCCGCCCCGGGGAACCGGTCACCGGCGCCCTCGGCCGCCGCGGTGATCATCGCGGAGATCTGGGGATCATTGACCTCATCCCGGCTGACGAACACGGCCTGCCACTCGCCGAACAGGCTGGCGGGAACCGCCAGCACGGCCGCCCGATCGGGCAGCTCGGCGTCGCGGGCCACCTTGAGGTCGGCCTCGACCCAGGCATTGTCGGTCAGCCGCAGGGCCTGGACACTCCCGATCTTGACGCCCCGGAGAATCACCGGAGAACCCGGCTGGAGACGGCCCACCGATCGGAATCTGGCAACCTGGAGTACCTCCCGACGACCGACCGAAGCATCGCTCAGCAGGATCGCCCCGATGATGACGGCGGCCACCGCGCCGACCACGGCGAGCCCCACCAACAGCTCATTCCCCCGTTTCATGGTCCGCCTCGCTCTCCGGGGCCCGACCGGCTGGCGGCGGGCCGCCCTTCGATGAAATCACGTACCACGGGATCCTGGCTGGCCTGGATCTCGGCCACGGTGCCGACCATCCGGATCCGGCCCTCGTGCAGCATCGCCACCCGATCGGCCACCGCAAAGACGCTCCGCATGTCGTGGGACACGAGGACACAGGTGGCGCCGAGTTCGTTCCGGGCGCGGAGCATCATGGCATCCATGGTGGCGGTGGTGATCGGGTCGAGGCCCGTGGTCGGCTCGTCGAACAGAATGTAGTCTGGCCGCAGCGCGATCGCCCGGGCGATCCCGACCCGCTTCCGCATCCCTCCCGACAGCTCGGCCGGGTACCGCTCTCCGGCGTCGGGGAGCTCCACCACCGCCAGACTCTGCCGGACCCGCTCCTCCACCTCGCCGGGCGGCAACCCCTGCCGCCCGAGGCCCAGGCGAATGTTGTCCCCGACCCGGAGGGAATCGAGCAGCGCGGCGAACTGGAAGACGTAGCCGACCCGGCTCCGGAGCGCCGCCAGTTCGTCCGGCTCGAGTTGGTCCACCACCTGCCCTTCGAACACCACCCGACCCTCGTCCGGCGTGAGCAGTCCCACGATGTGCTTGAGCGCCACGCTCTTGCCCGATCCCGAGAGCCCGATGATCGCGGTCGTCTGACCGGCCGGCAACTCCAGATCGAGTCCGTCGAGCACCGTCAGGGTGCCGAATCGCTTGACGACTCCCTCGAATCGGATCATCGGCTAGAGCAGGACCAGGGCCCAGAAGGCGTCCAGCACCAGAATCGCCATGCACCCGAAGACCACCGCCCGGGTGGTGGCTCGACCCACCCCGGCCGCCCCGCCCCGGGTTCCGAGGCCACAGATCGCCCCGATCAGACTCACCGCGGTGCCGAAGCTGGCGGCCTTGAAGAGCCCGTACCAGACATCCTTGGGCCGGTAGAAGAGCTGGGCCCCCTTCACGAATTCCAGGGTGGTCACCTCCAGGGTGTTCACGGCGGTGAACCACCCCATGAGCACCCCCACCAGGATGGCCATCGCGGTCACCACCGGGAACATCAGGGTGGCCGCCACCACCCGGGGCACCACCAGATAGGAGTACGGATTGAACGACAGGGTTTCCAGGGCGTCGACCTGCTCGGTCACCCGCATGGTCCCCAGCTCGGCCGCGACGTTGGCGCCCACCCGGCCGGCCAGCGCCATCCCGGTCAGCACCGGGCCCAGCTCCATCATCGTCGCCTTGGCCACCAGGGTGCCGACCAGGTACATCGGGACGGCGCCGGTGAAGATGTAGTTGGCGAGCAGGGCGAGAACGATCCCGGTGAAGACGGCCAGGAAGATGGCGATCGGAATCGAATCGGCGCCGAGCCGTCGCATCTGGAGCAGCAGTTCGGGAAGCCAGGTGCGGGTATCGGCGAGCGCCCGGGTGGTGGTGAGCGTGGCGGCGCCAATCCGGCTGATCCCCCGGTGGATGGGGCTCAGGGATGGGGCGGGCTGACTCATGCCGCGAAACTCGACAGGGCCCGGCCGACATCGCCCTCCCGGAGCCGCTTCAGGGCCCGGTCCCGCAGTTGGCGGACCCGCTCACGGGTCACCCCGAACATGGTGCCGATCTCCTCCAGGGTGTGCTCGCGCCCTCCATTGAGGCCGAAGTAGAGCCGAATGACCTTGGCGTCGCGGGGCGCCAGGGTGGACAGCGCCTGATCGATCTCCTCGGACAGAAATCGCTCGAAGACCTCGGCTTCGACGCCGGACGCTTGATCGGAGACGAACCGGTCGACCAGGGTCCGGTCGCCGTCCGGGTCGAGCGGGGCGTCGAGTCGCACCTCGGCGGTGTTCAGCGCAACCAGCGCCTGGACCACATCGAGCGACAGCACCACCACCTTGGCAATCTCCTCCGGGGTCGGCTCCCGCTGGAGGTCCTGGCGGAGAGCCTCGGAGGCCCGGACGATCCGGGACAGATCGGCGGTCCGGTTGAGGGGGACCCGGACGGTGCGGCCGGTCCGGGCAATGGCCGCCAGAATCGCCTGGCGAATCCACCAGACAGCGTAGGAGATGAACTTGACCCCGTGGTCGGGATCGAACTTCTTGCCGGCGGTCATCAGGCCCAGGTTGCCCTCGCCGATCAGATCGACCAGGGCGAGGCCGCGGTTCTGGTATTTCTTGGCCACCGAGATCACGAACCGGAGGTTTCGCTTGACCAGCTCCTGCAGCGCCTCCTCGTCGCCGGCCTGGACCCGTCGGGCGACCGCGATCTCCTGCTCGGGGGTGAGCAGCGGGGTGACGGCGACCTCGCGCAGGTACTGATCGAGAATGTCCCGGTCGGCGCCGTGGACCCCGAGGGCCCGGGCGTTGTCGTTTCGGCGGGCCCGGGGCTTGGGGGCCGGGACCGCGGAGAGGATTTCCCGGAGACTCATCTCAGGGGTGAGAGCCGGCTTGGGCGGGGCGTCCTGGCCGCTGGGCGTGTCGGGCGTCCGCTGCTTCGTCATGGGCCGAATCTTAACCACAGATGGGGTGACGGCCAGTTCCTGAATTGGTTGACAGGCCGAGGGGGTGACGGGTAGCTTGTTGTGTTGCGCCTGCCCGAAGGGTGGGCGCGCAAATATAAGTGGGGGCGTAGCTCAGTTGGGAGAGCGCGTGAATGGCAT
>CAYINH010000259.1:0-4384 GCA_964364615.1 uncultured Gemmatimonadaceae bacterium | reverse complement strand
CCGGCAGCGTCAGCGTGTCGATGCCGAGGTACATCCCCTCCGGCACCGGTCCCGTCCCACCGGATTGAACCCGGATCCAACTCCAGGCCTTGAGCACCCGTCCTGCCGGGAGCTGGTACCACGGGTAGGTGAGTCTGTCCCCCCGCTCGGCGCCTTCCAGCATCGCGTCAATCACCGCATTGTCAATGTGATCATCCCGGAGCGTTTCGGGGCCCCGCCACTCGGCCACCACCACCAGCTGCGGATCGTATTCCAGGTCCGAGGGTTCCTGGGTCTCGAAGTGGGCCACGCCGAAGGAGCCGAGCCACCGGCGGAGCCCTTCGGCCGAGAGGGTCGAGCGACCGGTCCACAGGGTGACGCCGAGGTCACGGTATGCTGAAGAGGCGACCTCGGAGCAGAAGAGCCTGGACGGATCCCGGTAGTCCATCGCAAAGTCATAGGGGATGTGCCCCGCGCGGACTCGCTCGATAGCCGCGGTGGCTGCGCGGTGCGGCAACATCGGGTCGGCTAGAAGGGCCGGGAGGTCGGCCCGAGGGCGGAGGACCATGACCCGCAGCTTCTTGTCCTTCAGGTACTGCTCGGCGGTGCCGATCGCGACGCCAACCTCGATGTGGGCCTCGATGGTGGAGGCCGTCCCTGCGCTGTCGACGTGGACCAGGGCCACGTGGGAGAAGTTGCCGGGATAGTCGTTGCCCCGGGCGATCAGCGCCGAGGTGGGGGCACCGCCGCGGGAGACGAGCAGGTCGCCTGAGTGAATCCGGACGCCTTCCATGATGGCCGAGGGCGTGACAGATGGTTCGTCCACCCCGGCGAGCAGGGGTGTCATGCGGTCGCGGTGCTGCAGCAGCACCTCTTCCAATGCGGCGCGGGATCCGTAGAGGACGCGATAGAGACGGTCGCGGGCGGGGCGCGCGGTCACGTCCCAGTGGTGCGACTGCTGCTTGATGGCGGTGCGGAGCGCCCGGTATTGAGCGACATACTCGGCCTGGTGATCCTGGCAGGCGGCCACCAAGGGGGTGACGGCGAACCATGCGGCCTCGAGGGAGTCGAGTTGGGGAGCCTCGGGTGGGAACCGATGGTTCCCCGCCAGACCATCAATGAGGCGGCTGATCCGGTCGAGTTCCTTCCCGATGTTCGGGTCGAGCGTGGTGCAGCCGGTTTCCCGGGCGGTGCGGTACTGCTGTTCGAGCGAGACCCAGAGCGAATCGCTGCGCCATGCGAATGCCCCACCACGGGGCGGGGCGGGGCCAACCTCGGCATCGGGCCACGGCACCGCCAGAAGACCTGTGAGCAGCAGCAGCGCGGCGGCAGGCTTAGTGGTCGACTTCAGCGGTACCTCCGGTCACCGAATGCCGCCCGGTTCCAGTGCCTTGCGCCAGTTCTGCACCACCACGATCGCGCCCTGTCGCCCTGCCGGCAGTTTCGCGAACAGGAAGCTCTGGTCGCCAGGCATGACATCGTACATCCGGTGCCTGGTTCGGTCATGTTCCGAGAACCTCGAAGCCTTCGCGCCGTGCGGCGGCAGCCAGCTGGAGGTCGAGCGTCACGAGGGGCAGGGTCCGCGGTTCGAAATCCGCCAGGACCAGCGCCGCTGCCAATTGCAGGGCATCGGCCGCCCGCAAGGAGTGCAGCCGAAGCAGTCGGGTGGCCTGGTCGCGCACCTTGTCGATCGGCGGCACCTCGGTCCACCCTCGCGCCGCCGCCCGCAACCGTTCCGTCGCGGCCTGCCAGCCAGCCTCTGTCACCCGCCGCTCCCGTTCCAGTCGCGCCAGCGCGGAGGCACATTCCACCGGGGTCGCCCACCACACCGCGGCGGCGGGGTCATCCCGGAACAAGTCGATCAGCGCGGCGCTGCGCTCCTCCGGGACGAGCAGCGGCAGCACGGCGGACGAATCCCAGAACTTCATCGCTCCGCGCCGTCCCCGGCTTCCCGCCGCTCAGCCAGGATGAGGTCTACCGGACTCGGCCCCGGTGCGAGCTCGGGCCAGGGAAGCGCCAGCCAGTTTGCATCGGGCGCCTCCTCCGGCAGCCGAGCCAGACCTTGCTGGGCCAGGCTCACCACCCGCGCCGGGACGCCTTCGCCGAGGCGGATTGGGATCAGTTTGGCGACCGGGACCCCCCGATCGGTAATCAGGACCGAGTCCCCGCCCTGAACCCACTTGATCAGGGCACTGAGCTGGTTCTTGGCGTTGGAAATAGACTCTGATTTCATGTGTCTATAATAGCTTGATGTAAATATGCTATCAAGCTACAATTTGTAAGATGTTTATTCATAATACTTTACGATATGCGCCTTGGGTGCCGCAACTCCAGGCTGGGGCGATATCATCAGGATGAAACTAGGGTCTCGTGCCCTTCAGCCGCTCCAGCTCCCTGGTCCAATTGAGGATGACTTCCAATTGGCCGGAATTGGATCCCCCGGACTTGTTCATGAGGAACCGTCCATCGGGGTGGATGTCCCAGTCACGAAAGTACTGGCCGACGGACAGGCCGTTGAGGGAAAAGAGGGTGACGGGCTGACTGTGGCTGAATGCCGAGCCGGTGGTGACCTTGGTCGCCATCACGTCCCCCCGTGACGACCGGAAGAACAGCTCGCTGGCGTCGCGGGCCCAGATCGGCTCGGTGCCACCCCCCACCGAGATCGCGATCCGGGCGGAGTCCACATTGGGGAAGGGGCGGACGTAGACCTCGGCGGTGCCGCTTTCCTCGGAGACGTACGCCAGCCACCGGCCATTGGGCGCAATCGACATCCCGTAGCTGTCCGTGGCAGATCGAACGAGGTCCTTCGGGATCGTGTCTATCCCCTGCTCGACCACCATCAGGTAGCGGCTGCCGGGGCCGCTCCCCCGGGAACGGAGCAGGACATGCCTGGAGTCGGGGTGGAAGAGGACCTCGTCAACTTCCGGGGATCCCGGGACGGCTGGTCGGGTCTGGTCGCTGCCATCGGCTCGGCGAATCCAGGCGGTGCGCCGGTTGTCCTTGAGTCCCAGGAAGGCAACGAAGCGGCCGTCCGGGGTCCAGACCGGGCGGTTCCCATCGGCGACGTCGGTAGAGAGTTTGGTGAACGCCCCGGCCGGCAGCTGCTTGATCCACACCCCTTCAGTGCCCGACTCGGATCGAGCGACCGCGAGGGCCTGGCCGTCCGGGGAGATGCTGGTACTGGTGAAGATCCCTTTCATGGTGGTGTCGACCGGCATCAAACCCCCGTCCCGTCCGACCCCGGGCAGCACCCCCGTCCGCTCCCCCCTGCTGATAGACCAGCGTACCAGAGGCTGATACCGCAAACTGGAGCGTTCCATTGGTGCCGTCCACCTGGACATCCCGCACCATCAGGGTCGGGGCGCCCTTCAGCGTCCCGGACTCCGGATCGAACGGAGCCGCGAGGATGTTGCGGCCGGCATCGCCGATGATGAGAAATCCCCCCGCCGCATAGCGGGCATAGCTGCCACTGGCGAGACTGGTGACCGCTCCCGATTGCAGGTCAATCAATCCGATCTGGTTGCTGCCGATCGATCCGCGCCAGAGCATGGCGAGGGCATGACGACTTCCGGGAAGGACGGCCGGAAAGTCGTGCTCGGACACGCCATCGGTGGTGTCGGGCCGCGAGATCTGGACAACGACACCGCCACCGCTCGCTACCTTGGCAATGCCAAGGTTGGCGTGGGTGAAGTAGATGTTGCCGTCGTCGGCCCAATCCGCCCCGAATCCCGCCACCGAATCCGCCACCACGGTGCGAGCCACCCCACCCTGGACCGGGACCACTTTCATCTCGGGCCGGCCGCCACCCTGCGTGGCGAAGAAACCGATGGACTCACCGTCGGGGGAGAAGAACGGGGCGGAGGCTCCCTGGGTCTCAGGGAGCATTCGGGGTTCCTGTCCTCCAATCTCACGGACCAACAGCATCGCTTCTGGGCCGGTGCCGCCGACGTAGACGATCCGGCGCCCGTCTCGGGAAATCGCCAGGCGGTGGTTGCCGATGGCTCGAATCGGGGCCTGACCGCCCAGGGTGATCGTGGCGCGTACCACGTCGGTCAGGCCGCCGGACAGGGTGCTGGTGGTGCGACCCACGAGGGCTCCCACCGCCAGGGCGGCGGCAACGACCACCGCGCCAGTCAGCCACCCGCGCCGGCCGGTCGGCGCCAGTGGTTGGAGGCCGGTCCGCATCAGGATTCCAGCCGGATTCTTGAGGTCCGCCGCAAACTCGGCGGCCGTGGAGTACCGATCTGCCGGGAGCTTGGCCAGGGCAGTGAACACCGCGGCTTCGATCCCCGGGGGGATCGTCTTCCGCTGGCCGGTCAGTGCCCGCGGCTCCTCGGTCATCACCCGGGCCACGATCGCCTGGGCGGTGGGTCCGGTAAACGGCGGCTCCCCCGCCAGCATCTCG
>CAYINH010000258.1:0-4448 GCA_964364615.1 uncultured Gemmatimonadaceae bacterium | reverse complement strand
GGCTCGCGTCTGAAAACTCCTAATGAGAAACGGCCCCCCCCCCCCCGAAGGCGAAGCCGGTGCCGGCACTGACTCCGAATTCGCTCCCCTGGGCCAGGCCGTCCTCAAGTGGAAACGGCAGGCTGGCCCACCGGACCCCCATCCGGAGCGGGAAACGACCGACCGCCCGCGCGCTCCGGGCCAGCTCGAACCCCGCCGAAGCGGAAAGACTGTTGTAGGCGCCGGAGCCACCCCGGTCCTTGAGTGGTTGGTCGAGTTTGCTCCACGCCTGGCGGATCACATGGCCGCCCACCGACAACGTGGCCGATGGGGTCCATTGGATCCCTCCGGACAGCGTCACCGGCAGCGGGAGTTTCCCGTTCTTCAGCGTGTCCAGCTCCATCGAGAGATCGCCGTCCCACCGGGCGGTGGCGCCGATCAACAGATGGTCATTCGGCGCCACGATCACCCCGGCCGAAAGCCCGACCCCGATAAAGGAGAGTTCGGCGAGAGACTCGACCCGCGCGTACGAGCTGTCATCGAAGACCCGCCGGTAGGCGAGCCGGTTGGTCCCGGTCATCAGATGGAACCCCAGCCCAAAGGCAACCCCGTCTCCACGGTAGGCCGCCGCAAACCGGAGGTCACTCAATCCGCCCCTCGACTCGAGGGTGTCAAAGACGGCGGTCGGAATGCCCCGCAGTTCCACGGAGTCTTCGGTGGCCAGGGAAAACGTCCGGTCAGCATACACCGAGGCGCTCACCCCACCGGAGAGCCGGCTGGAGATCTGGCCTCCAGCAATGAAGAGGGGGAACTGGGTATCGTTGCCCGAGGCCGTCCCGTAACGGTTCTCGCTCGAGCGCCAGTTCTGGATCAGGTTGAACGAGGCGATCGGACGGGTGACCAGGAACAGCGAGGCGGGATTGATCGCGCTGGCCGGATCGAACAGGCCGCCCGCTCCGCCTGAACCCTGGGTCCGGATGCTGAAGGGGAAGCTCGGCAGGCCAAGCCCTCGCACCCCGAACTGGGACGATTGGGCCTGGGCCAGGGTCGGCACCCCGAGCGCCAGCGCCCCCAGCAGGACGATCCGCACCCGGTTCATGGCTTCTCCAGTGGCGCGGGCACCAGGTAGGTAATCCGGAGTTGCGGCGCCCCACCACCTGACCGGGTGGAGTGGAAAACCGGTCGGTGGAAGGAGCCACCCTCGGGTCGGAGCCCCACATACAGCAAGGACGCGGGAGGTTGCGGCAGAGTCCAGAGGTCGACGATCCCGATCACGTCCACCGATACAGTGGCCGAACTCCCTTCCGGCAGATCCACCACCCCCACCCGAGCAAAGAGCGGCGTCGACTTGGCGCCGAGATCCTTATCCACCCCACGCACCTCGAGCGAGGCGGCATCGTTCGCCAGACCGGCCATCGGTCGGGCCGGCTGCAACTCCAGGGTCACACGGAGCAGGGTCCCCGAGTCTCGGACGACGGCGGGAAGTTCGAATCGGAGAATGGTCCTGGCGGCCGGCAGGTCCCCGACATAGAGCAGATCGGGGTCCTGCCCTCCGTTTGATGTCCGGACAAAGCCGGCCGCCTCCGGTGTCTGCGAGAGGGTGTGCTTCCGGAGGGCGGTGTCGGCCACCGCCACCCTCGCATAGGTCACGAAGCTGGCCGTCCCGGTGCTGCTTGCCAGCGAACTGATCCGAGCCCCGGTTGGCCCGGGTCCTCGGACCCGAATCCCCAGGGCATGCTTGCCGGAATCGCTCGGGGGGATCACAAACCGGTCGAGGCTTTCTCCGGCAAAGACCCGGCGCACCGAGCCCCGTTGAACCGAATCCGGCACCGGCAGGCTGTCAATCCACGACGCCGGCGTGAGTTCGCCGTTCAGCGCTTCGAAGCTGGTGGTGGTGTCGGTGGTGACCGGGATCCGGTAGAGATCGAAGACCAGCCCCTTCTTGGTGCTGTCCCGGGCAATCAGGGTCAGGATGACCGCGATCGAATCCACGGTGTAGGGACGGAGGGTGTCCTGGACCAGAATCGAGTCGGGGACGCTGAAGAACCGGTACCAGGAGCGGGCCTCCCCGGCGGGAAGCCCATCGGAGACCAGCAGGGCCGGCACCTCGGAGTACCCCAGGTAGCCGAAGAAGCTCGAATCGCTTGAAACGGTCGCCGGCAGGAAGATCTCGACGACCTTCGGCTGACCCGAGGGACAGAACTCCGGACAGTGCCCCGGGACCGTCAGTTCCTGCTCACACCCGGCCAGGAGGACGCCCAGGACGAGCCAGCGGAGTGACCTCACGTGAGGTGGCCAGGAGTAAAGGCCGCCGGGAGCAGCTCGGCCACGGTCCACCGCATGACCGACCGCGGACCGGCGGCAATCACCTCAGCGTCAGGCGCCAGCTCGGCCAGGACCTGCCGACAGGCCCCACAGGGGGAGGCGGGCGGTTCGGAGGATGACACCACGGCGATCCGGCGGAATTGACGTGCCCCCGCCGTCATCGCGGCACCCAGCGCCACCCGTTCGGCGCAGATGGCGAGCCCGTAGGAGGCGTTCTCGATGTTGCACCCGGTATAGACGGTGCCGTCCGCGGTTTCGACCGCGGCGCCAACCCGATAGTGTGAATACGGCGCGTACGCCTGTTGCTGCGCTTGCCGCGCCGCCGCTACCAATGAATCAGACACTCCAGACCTCAGACAGAAAGGACGTGCCCGCAGGGAGCGCCGCGAGTTCCAGAAACTCGGCCACTGTCTGCCCGATATCGGCAAAGGTGGGGCGCTCACCCAGGGGCACTGACTTGACCCCGGGACCATACACGAGGATCGGCACCGCCTCGCGCGAGTGATCGGTCGAGGGGGTCGTCGGGTCGTTCCCGTGGTCCGCGGTAAAGATAATCAGGTCTTCGGCTTGAGCCGATCCGAGGAGGGCTGGGAGCGCTGCGTCCAGCTGGGCCAGCCCCGCCAGGAATCCAGGGACATCGTTCCGGTGGCCCCAGCTCTGGTCAAACTCGATGACATTGGCGAACAGCAGCCCCCGCTCCATCGTGCCGAGCGCCTCCCCGATCATGGCATAGGCCTCGGCGTTGTCGCCGGGATGCCGGCTCTGGATACCCCTCCCGGCAAACAGGTCGTCCACCTTCCCCACCCCGACCGTCGGAACCCCCGCAGCGGTCGCCCGGTCGAGCAAGGTCACGCCCGGCGGGGCGAGGCTGAAATCCTTCCGACGGCGGGTTCGCACCAAGGCGCCAGGGACCCCGGCGTACGGCCGGGCGATCACCCGGGACACACCATGCGGTCCCACCAGCAGTTCGCGGGCAACCTGGCAGCCCCGATACAGCTCCTCGATGGGCACCTCATCCTCGTGGGCGGCGATCTGGAAGACGCTGTCGGCACTGGTGTACACAATCCAGGCGCCGGATCGACGGTGCTCCCCGTCAAATTCGGAGATGATCGCGGTGCCCGACGCAGGACGGTTGGCCAGCACCCCGCGACCTGTCCGGCGGCTGAACTCCTTGAGCAGGTCCGCCGGAAACCCCTGAGGATAGGTCGGGAGCGGCTCCTTCAGGATCACTCCGCACAGTTCCCAATGGCCGGTGGTGCTGTCCTTCCCCGCCCCCACCGGATGGGCAATCCCGCAGGCTGCCAGGGGGGACTCCTGCGAGCTCAGCCCCAGGAGCGGCCGGCAGTGCCCAAGCCCCAGCCGGGCCAGGTTGGGAAGCCGGAGTCCCCCGGCGGCGCGGGCCACATTCCCGAGCGTATCGCTCCCGACATCGCCATACTGTGCGGTGTCATGGGTGGGCCCGATCCCGAGTCCATCGAGAATGATCAGAGCCGCGCGCCGCACCCTAGGCCTTCTCCTGTTGGACAAAGGCGAATCGGAGGGTGGTGAGCACCTGGGTGATCAGTTTGCTCTCCTCCGGGGTGAGATTCCCGCGAGTCTTCTCCTCCAGCATGCCCAGGGTGTCGATCACCGCTTTGGCCAGGTCCGCCGGGGTCTGCCCTTCGGGAAGCCCGTCCGGGCGCTGGCCCTCAAGGGCCGTGGTGGCCTGCTGACCGAGGCCCAGCACGAGCGAGGCAAACTGGGGATTCATGACGTCGGCTCCCGATAGGACCGGATGACCCGGCGGCCGATGCCGGTCAACAGGTCGTAGCTGATGGTTCCGGCGGCCGATGCCTGGGCATCGAGGCTCACACCACCGCCGATGAGGGTCACAATGTCGCCGGGATTCACCCGCAGATCACCCACGTCCACCATCGTCAGATCCATGGCCACCCGCCCCACGATCGGACAGGGCTGACCCTGGCACACGACCCGACCGCGCCCCGTGAGCCCCATGGGCACCCCATCGGCGTAGCCGACCGCGATGGTGGCGATCGTTGTCGCACGAGACGCCGTCCAGGTGGCGCCGTAGCTGACAGTGTCCCCGGCCCGCAGGCGACGGAGGGCCACCCCCCGAGCGTGGAAGGAGACGACCGGGACCGGCC
>CAYINH010000257.1:0-4453 GCA_964364615.1 uncultured Gemmatimonadaceae bacterium | reverse complement strand
CTCATGTCGGACCCGCTGGAGCCCTACGCCCGCGAGAGCAGGGTGCCCGTCAGCACGTAACTGGTACCGCTCAGCGGACCGCCCGCCGCGATCGCCCCGGGTTCCGTCATCCGGAGTCCCGCGGCCGTGAGCCGCGCCACCAGGTTCCGGTTCCGGGGGTTCCGGCTCCAGGCCGTCACCGCGGCGGCGATGGTCGGCCCGACTCCCGGGACCGCCGCGATGGTCTCTTCGTCGGCGGCCATGAGCGCTGCCATCGATCCGAACCGACGAGCCAGGGCGCGGGCGACCGTGGTACCCACATGCCGGATCCCGAGACCGAAGACCAGACTGGACAGGGGCCGGGCTTTGGAGGCTTCCAGTGCCTGCACCAGCTGCTCGGCCGACTGTTCGGCAAACCGTTCCAGTTGCACGAGTTGTGCCGATTGGACCTGGTAGAGGCTGGCCACGTCCGTAACCAGCCCTGCGTCCAGCAGTTGCCGGATCCGCTCCTCCCCCAGGCCCCGGATATCCATGGCCCCCCGGGAGGCGAAATGCACGATCCCTTCATAGATCCGACCGGGACATGCGGGATTGGTGCAGTAGGCCATGACCTCGTCCTCGGGCCGCTCCACCGGCTCCCTGCAGGCGGGGCACCGAGCGGGGAGGTTGAACCGCCGCTCCGAGCCGTCCCGTCGGGCCACCACCGGTCCCAGCACCTGGGGGATGACCTCCCCGGCCCGGACCACCTCGACCCAGTCGCCGATCCGGATGTCCTTGGCCGCGATCAGTTCGTCGTTGTGGAGCGTGGCGCTGGAGACGGTGACACCGCCCAGCTCGACCGGTTCCAGCACCGCCCACGGATTGAGCGCCCCGGTACGCCCCACGTTGACCCGGATCTCGAGCAACCGGGTAATGGCAACCTCCGGCGCGAACTTCCGGGCGATCGCCCACCGGGGCTCCCGTCCTCCGACCACCCCGAGGTCTTCCTGCAGCTTCCGATCATCGATCTTGACCACTACGCCGTCGGCGCCGAAGGGGAGGGTGGGCAGCAGTTCCTGGTAGCCCGCCATCGCCTCCTGGACCTCCGCCAGGCTCGGGTGTCTCAGGTGGTGGGGCTCAACCTGGAACCCCCACCGCTCGAGCAGGTCGAGGGTCTCGTGATGGGTGGCGACCGGCGCAGCCCCGCCGATGACCTCGATCTGGAAGGCGAACATCCGGAGCCGGCGGGCCCGCGTTTCGTTGGCATCGAGCATCCGGAGGCCTCCGGCCGCGGCATTCCGCGGGTTGGCGAACGGGGGATCGCCGGCCTCGACCCGTTCCCGGTTGATCACCTCGAAATTGGCCATCGGCAGGTAGACCTCGCCCCGAATCTCCACCAGAGCGGGATGCCGCTTGCCTTCCAGGACCAGCGGGACGTCCTCGATGGTCCGGAGATTGGCGGTGACGTCCTCGCCCACCATCCCATTGCCCCGGGTGGCTCCGATGACCAGGGCGCCGTTCCGGTAGGTCAGGCTGACGGCGGCCCCGTCGATCTTGAGCTCGGTGGTGTAGGCCGCGGAGCGCACATCGGCGTTGAGCCGGGCATTGCGATCCTCCCACCCCTGGAGTTCGTCCGCCCCGAAGGCGTTGGCCAGGGAGAGCATTGGCCGGGCATGGGCGTGCTTTCGGAGGGACTCGGCGGGGGCACCCCCGACCCGGAGGGTAGGACTGTCAGGCCGCTGGAGTTCGGGATGCCCGGCTTCGAGGGCCTGCAGTTCCCGGAACATCCGGTCGTACTCGGCGTCGGAGATTTCCGGAGCATCCAGCTCGTAGTACGCCCGGTTGGCGCGCTGCAGGACTCGTCCTAGCTCCTCGGCGCGCCGGGCGGCGGCGCCCGAAGTCACCGGGTGCGCGCCTCCTTGGCGAGTACCGCGAGGGCAACCCCGACCAGCCGGTCGAGTTCCATGGAGGAGGCCCGGGCCAGCAGCCCATCCTCCACGGCGGGGTCGCGTTCGGCCATCGAGGAGAGCAGCCGGTGGAGGAAGGCCATCAAGGTCGCCCGCTCACGATCAGCGCGGAGCAGGTACTGGGTGCCGCCCGGGGCCTGCATCCGCTCGGTCCGGTGGGCCTGGATCAGGCCTTTCGCGGTGATTTCGGCCACCACCCGACAGTAGGCGATGTCCTCCTCGTCGAACTGGGCGCCCTCATCGTAGGTCCGCAGAAAGAGCGCCCCGATCACGTTGCCGGACCAGTACATCGGGACGACGGTGATGGTCTTCACCCGACGTCCCGCCAGGGCGGGGAGCACCGGGGAGAGCGAGGGGTCGGCCATCGCGTCGGGGATGTGGACGGTCTGGCCCGTCTCGATCGCCCGTCGCAGCTCCGGGTACCGATCGAGATCCACCACATGGTTCCGGATCGAGGGGTCCTCGTAGCTTGCCACCAGATGCACCGTCCGCGAGATGGAACGGGCTGCCAGGAAGACCGAGCAGCGGTCCAGTCCGAAGAGATGCCCGAGCCGGCGGGTCACCGACTGCAGGATGTCGGTGTAATTCGGCGCTCCGGTCACGTCCCGGAGAATCTCCAGCAGGGCCACCAGGCGCCGCCGCTCCGCCTCGAGCGACTCGACCCGGGCTGTCAGGCGGGCGAGTTCCTCCAGCGTGTGCGGCGGATCGGTAGTCAGCGTCTGGTATGGACTGTTCACGGCAACTCGAGTGGTGGATGCGCCGGAACATCGCGCCCAGCCCGGTCTGGGTCAAGCGACCACCGACGATTGTATGGCGCCCCGATCAGGAGTAGGATTCGGGCACATCCCGATGCCCGGAGGGCGCTGTGACGGAGAACGAGGAAATGCCCGAAGACGAGCTCGAAGCCCTGGACGAGACTGACGAGGCCGACCAGGCCGATGAGGCTACCTCCGGACGTGGGGTCCAGGGGTTTCTGGTCGGGCTGATGGTCGGCACCATGGTCGGGATGTCGCTCGCCCTGCTGTTCGCCCCGGCCAAGGGCCAGACCACCCGTCGCCGCCTGAAGCGCCGACTCGGCAAACTCCGGGATCAGGCGGAGCACGGGGCCCAGGACTTCGCCAAGCGCGCCCGCCGGGAACTGGCTCGGCTGGAACGCTAGGGCTCCCTGCTGACCCCTCGAAGCTTCCTGAGCAGTTCGGCTGCGGTCGCCCGGTACTCCGGATCGAGCGGGTCGACCGGTGCCAGCCCGGCAATCGCCTCCAGGTGGGGCCGCGCCGCCTCCGGCCGGCCCGCCTTGATCAGCACCTCCGCCAGATCCAGCCGATGGTAGATCCAGTCCGGTCGCAAGGCGACCGCCTGATCCAGCCCGCGCACCGCCTGATCCCAGGACGCCTCACCCAGAATGCCGCCGCCCAGGATCCGGCGGGCGATGAACCGCTCCAGACCCGACAGCCGCATGATCTCCGCGTGCCAGCGACCCAACACATGCCACGCGCCGTCGTGACCGGGGTCGAGTTCCAGGGCGCGGAGGGCCGCGGTCCGAATCGCCTCGGCGTCGCGGATCCGATCGCGGATTCCATGGGTCAAGCTCGCGCGTCCCAACGCGGCCGCCAGGGCGAAGTGGCCCTGGGCGCCCTCCGGCGCCAGCCGGATCGCCTCCCGGGCGGCGGAGACCGCCCGGGCATAGAGCGAGTCACGCTCGGGCCGCTGCCGGTCGGGAAGCACCTTGCCGGCGTCCACCAGCGCCATCGCCAGCCGCCAGCGCCACTCCGCCCGGTCGGGCTCGTCGGTCACCAGCCGGATGAGGGTTTCGGCCGCGGCCCCCGGATCGCGGTAGTGGGCTGGTGGCGCGCCGGGGGTTTCCTCCGGCGCCGCCGGCCGCTGCGCCAGAGCGACGGAAACCAGGAGGATCTGCAGCGCGGTCATGCTGGACAGGAAGGCACCCATGGCTAGTATCGTCGTCCCCCGCCTGATCGAACGCAAGCGCGACGGGATGGCGCTGCATCCCGGGGATTGGAGCGCCCTGATCCGGGCGTATGTCGCCCGCCAGGTGCCGGACTACCAGATGTCGGCGATGGCCATGGCCGTGGTGTTCCGGGGACTGGAGCCGGCCGAGCTGGACGAGCTGGTGGACGCGATGCTCGACTCGGGCGATCGGCTCGACCTGAAAGGCCTCCTGATTCCCCGGGTGGACAAGCACTCGATTGGCGGGGTGGGGGACAAGACCTCGCTCCTCCTCGCGCCGATGCTCGCCTGCTGCGGGGTTGCCGTCCCGATGATCTCCGGCCGCGGGTTGGGACACACCGGCGGTACCCTCGACAAGCTGGAAGCCATCCCGGGATTCCGGACCCGATTGAGCCTGGTCGAAGCCACCGCCCAACTGGAACGGCTGGGGGTCGTGATGCTGGGCCAGACGCCGGAACTGGTCCCCGCCGACCGGATGCTCTACTCCCTGCGGGACGTGACCGGCACGGTGGAATCGTTGCCGCTCATCTCGGCGAGCATCATGTCCAAGAAGCTGGCCGAGG
>CAYINH010000256.1:0-4454 GCA_964364615.1 uncultured Gemmatimonadaceae bacterium | reverse complement strand
TTGGTGTTCGGTGCCCGCGTGGCGGAGGATCTCGATCCCCATCCCCTCGAGCTTGGCGTTGACATGCGGGTTATGGATGATTTCGCCGACGACGAGGATCCGGCGATCGGGGAACTTGGTCCGGGTTTCGTAGGCATACTCCACCGCCCGGTCCACCCCGTAGCAGAACCCGAATTCCCGGGCGAGCCGGAAGGTCAGCGGACCGACCGTCACGACGTGGTCGTGGCTCCGGAAGAGTTCCACGATCTTGCTGTGATAGTCGGCGGCGATCTGGGGGGTGATGTCGGCCTTGAGCCCGAAACCCCTCCGGAAATACGTCGACTCCATGGCCCGAATCTAACCGGTCAGGTTGCGGCGGCTGGTCTGGACGCAGTCAGGTCCCCGGGTCACGGGGACGACCCGGGTGAACTGCCCCTCCACGGCCATCGTGTCGAGCTTCACAACTCCGAGCAGACGGGCCGAGAAGCGGCCGCTCAGCCCGGACGGCCCGGCCTCGTCAATCACCACTTCGCCATCCAGTGATTCGAACCCCTCGACCTCGACGACCGTGAACCACCGCATTGCCAGCATGGCCCCCGGGCGAGGTTCCACACCGATGGCGGTCGAGAACACTGGGTAACGACCGGGGGTGATGGTGGTGTCGGTCGGGAGCAGCAGGATTGCGACCCCGCTGTCCCCTCGGGTGGCGATGAGTTCCAGGAGGCGGGTTCCGGGACAGAGCGAGGCGGTGGCCTTCGCGACCAGCTGGCCGGAACGGTCGGCGCCTTCCCAAGTCGTTCGCAGCTGACCGTCCTGAGAGGTGGATCCGCAGGCGGCGGCCAACAGGGCCAGCAGGGGATTCGGCAGGCGAAAACGCATGCCGAATGCTATTAGGGCGGTGCGATGATTCCTATTGCTGGTGGGCGCGTTGCTGATGAGACGGATGCCGTGTCAGGAGGCCTGCGCGACCCGGGCCCGGCCATCACGATGGAGCCCGTAGCTCCGAAGCCGTCTCCAGAGGGTCGTCCGGCTGATCCCGAGGCTCCTGGCCGTTTCCGCGAGCCGCCATTCATGGGCATCGAGGGTGCGGACGATGGCGTCCTTTTCCTTCTCGGCCAAGGTGGTCGGGCCTTCATGCCGAGGCAGGAAGACCGCTTCACCCAGTTCCAGCCCTCCAACCCGAAGAGTGGACAGACGGCCACCGATCTCGGCGAGAGTCGGCATCAGCTGGCTGGCCGGTTGGGTGAGGTCCACGGTATCACCCAGCGCCTCGCGGGCCGGCTGATTGAGATACATCACCCGCCCCTGGGCGTCGAAGACCACCACTCCTTCGCCGAAGGCGTCGAGAAGGGTCTTCGCCAGGGGCGAAAAGACGGAGGGCATCGGAGTCGATGTGTTCGCAGTCATACTCAGAGGTTACGGGCGTGGAACGTCTGGGGTTTCAAAATGGGTCGTTCCCTGGCCAAAGCGCAAGAAGGGCTGCGCTTTGAGTGCCGGTTGACACGAAGAACCAGAAAGTCGATATTGACTGAATGACCAGTCAATTATCATCCATCGACCGGATTATTGACTCCGGAATCGAACTCCTGTCCTCCGTTGGACTGAACGGATGTTCAGTCGAGGCCATTGCCTCCCGCTCCGGCTGTGCCAAGGGGTTGGTGAACTACCATTTCGGGTCCAAGGATGCCCTGCTCCTCAGGGTCGCCGAGCGCCTCCGGGACGAGCGCCATCAATCGCGGATCGACGCCATGGACCGACCGGGGAGCGCCGCCCTCGACGCCCTGTGGCGCGTCACTGCCGCCGATGTGCGTTCGGGCTGGAGCCGAGCTTGGCTGGCCTTGCTGAGCAACCCGCCCACGGCGGAGAGCATCCAGCCAACCGGTCTTCAGATCCAATCTCTCACCCGGGTCGTCAGCGAGGCCCTCGAGATACCGGTAGACCGGCTGGACCCTGCCCTGCTCCAGGCCGGACTCGAAGGGATCGAGGTCCGTCTGCTCTGCGGTGCGGAACCAATCCTGATCCGGGAGGCCTATGACCGCTTCTGGCTTGGCATCCTGAACGAGGATTCCTCCGGTCGGTAACTCTCGTTCCAGTGTTGCAAAGCGAAACCGGAGGGGGCGGCTCCCCGTAGATTAGCGGTCACCCCAACTCTCAGGTTTCCGTGCTGCTTGCCGCGCTCCATTTCGTTGTCGCACTCCAGGCTAGGGATACGACGGCGATCCGCATCCCCTCTGATGCGTACGCTGACCCCGCCACCGGCGCACTGGTCACCCGGCTCCGCGCCGCCCGCGATCGCAATGAGCGACTGGTCACCCGCTACACCGTCACCGCCAAGCAGCGGATCGGGGTCGGCGTGCGAGCCCTCTCGCGGGACCGGATGCTCTACCGGAGCGAGGTAGTGGTCCGGATTGCCTGGAATCGCGATACCGCGAGCACAGTGGAAGTCGTCGGCGCCCGGGAAGGAATTCCGATCGCGACCCGGGGCGACCGGATTCCCGAGGAGCTGGACGACCTGGCCGGCGATCTGGTGCTGAATCCGTCGGAGGACTACCTCCGGCTGCTGGGCAGTGACGACGACGGCTTCAGCTACCCGCTCCGGCCCGGAGGCGAGCTCGATTACCGGTTCGCCACCGGCGACACCACCACTATTTCGCTTCCGACCGGCCAGAACATCCGGCTGGTGGCCCTCAAGGTCACCCCGCGGCGGTCCGACTGGCAGCTGGTGACCGGCACCTTCTGGTTCGACCTCGATACCGATGGCCTGGTGCGGGCGGTCTTCCGACCGGCGCGGCCGTTTGAATTCAAGAGGGATATCTCCCCGAAGGACCGGGACGACACCCCGGGGTGGGTCAACCCTGGGGGCGAGGTCAAGTACATCACCCTGGAGTACGGGTTTTACGAGAGCCGCTGGTGGCTACCCCGGTTCGTGGCGATGGACGCGATCGGGACCTGGGGCGATTGGCTCAACGTGCCGTTCAGGATCGAACGCACCTACCAGGACTACGAGGTCGAGGGCGGCACTCCACCAATCGAGGGGAGCAGCTTCCGGCCGGCCGGTACCATGCGCCGACGGGCCGCCGATGACTCGGTGACCGATCAGGTGGAGCGCGCCCGGATCGCCGACAGCATCCGAACCGAGGCTCGGGCCTGCCGGGACAGTGCCCGGGCAACCCCCACCACCGGAGATCGGGAGATCGACCGCCGAGCCCGCCGGGCGGCGAGCCGGGAGTGCTATCGGAATCGCAGCAACGCCAACCTCGATGTGCTGATCCCCGAGGACACTCTGGCGATGCTGGCCTCCCCAGAACTGGGAGCTCCGATTCTGGCGATGGGTGATCTGATCAACGAAGACGACCTGCGGGGACTGGCGGCCAGCATCAAGCAGCTTCCCTCCTCGCCGTGGGACACAAGGGTCCAGCTCCCCGACGCCGTCAGTTCAGTGCTCCGGACCGCGCGGTTCAACCGGATTGAATCCATTTCGCTGGCACTCAATGGACGGATTGACCTGGGGCCGATCGCCGGCCAGGGCAGCGCCCGGCTGGGAGCCGCTGACCTGGTGCCCAACGCCGACTTGCGCCTGGTGCGGTCGGCTCCAACGGTGCGATACGGCCTCGGCGGGTATTACCGGCTCGCGGCCGCCAATCCTGAGACGCATCCGTTCGGGCTGGTCAACAGCTTCACGGGGTTCTTCGGACAGCGGGACGACGGCGAGTACTTCCGGACGCTGGGCGCCGAGTTGACCGCCGAGAACACCAACGCCGGCTGGTGGAGTGCCCGGGCCTGGTATCAACGGGAAAGGCCCGTCGAGGTCGGGACCCAGGTCAGCCTCCCCCACCTGTTCAACAGTGAGCGGCGCTTCCGACCCAACATCGTGGCAGACTCCGCCACCCAGGCTGGCGTCTCGCTGACCTTTCGCGGCACCCGCGCCCTGTCGCACACCATCACCCTCGGAGGGGAAACCCGTTTCGACGGTGCCACCGGCGACTACCGGTATGGCCGGGGTGCGGCAACTGTTCGCCTGTTCATCACCCCGAAGGGACCGCTGGCGGGAGCGGTGGCGTTCACGGCGGGCACCACCACCGGCGATCTCCCGGTCCAGTCGCTCTTCTACCTGGGCGGCGCGGCCACGCTTCGGGGATACGACGGCGGCGTGGCCCGGGGCGCGGCGTACTGGCATGGCCGGGTGGAGATCGGCAACAGTTTCCCGGCTGCGCGGGTCACCCTGTTCAGCGACGTGGGTTGGGCCGGGGAGCGCTCGCAGTTCGGGCAGGGGCGCCCGCTGATCGGGGCCGGTGTGGGAGGGAGCTTCCTCGACGGGCTGATCCGGATCGATCTCGCGGCCGGGCTTCGGAATCCCAAGGGGTTCCGGATCGAGTTCTACCTCGACGGGATCCTGTAGCGCCCCCACGTTGCAGCGGCAGGTGGGGTGAGCCCCTCCGGCGAACCCAGGCGGTGCAGCGGCGGGTGGGGTGAGC
>CAYINH010000255.1:0-4455 GCA_964364615.1 uncultured Gemmatimonadaceae bacterium | reverse complement strand
TAAGTATCCTCGGAATAGAAAGGCCGTTCAAGCAATTATTGGACACAGCCTAGCCTCAGGGCAGGGATGAGCGGGGATTTTGGGATTTCGGATTTCGTAGACAGATCACTTAACTCGGTCTCCCCCCCCGCTCCTTTTAACGATTCTACAAAATTCTACCCCTCCACCTTCTATCCCATCCAGTACAAAATTTATTTTTCGACCACTTTGGTTCCCCGAAGGGTCCGACGGGAATTCCCCAATCCCCCGCCCCCTCGCCGTGATATCCCGGTCAGGCCGTGTTCGCATGCGTGTTGAGCGGCGGTTTTAACCGCGAAGCGGTTGCCTATCACAGCACAGAATTCGCAGAATTCAGGGGAATTCAGTGACAGCCGCTTCAAATGCGATCGGGACGCGGCGGGGAAGTCCCTGCAGCAGTCCGTCTGGGACGGCGAGAACCGCTTGCCGGCGATCAAGATCTGGACCACCGACGCGACCGCGACCAGCGAAACGCCGGACAAACCCGTCGCCTTGGCCGACGATGACCAGGGCGGGCGGGTCGGCCACAAGCTGACCGGCGCGCAGACCGTGCAACGCCGCTCGGTCGCCACGCCGCCGCAGGCGCCGCCTCGCACCCGGCATGCCCGGCCCCGACCACAATCAGGTCGTAGCGGCAACCCTTGACAAACGCCCCGCGAATGTCGGAAAAAGAGAGGTCGGAGTGCGCCCGTAGCTCAGCTGGATAGAGCGCTTGCCTCCGGAGCAAGAGGTCGCGCGTTCGAGTCGCGCCGGGCCCATGTTGATAAGTTGAAGCCCCGCCGTCACTTGTGACGTGCGGGGTTTCCATTTCAAGTGAAACTGGGATTGTCGTGGTCACAGTAATGGTCACAGAGTCGGCCGGTTTCACTTCCTGGGGAGACCAGACTCCTACCCTCCCCCACCCGCCAGCAGTTGCTTGAAGTCGGGGTTTCCCCTCTCTCCGAGGTGGTGCACGAGTCGGATGGCTCGCACCTTCACGTCGACAGGAGCTGACCCGGCGCAAGCCGATTCTGAAGAACCGGGTGGCGCCGGCGCTGGAGGCGACGATCGTGGCGCTGGCGTTGGCGGAGCCGGCCTGGGGACAGTTGCGGGTCGCCAATGAGTTGGCCAAACAGGGGCTCACGATCTCGCCGGCGGGGGTGCGGTGTGTCCCCACGCACCGGACCAACAGAGGTCAACTGAATGCGTGGGAGCAGGCCAATATCACCCTCGCCATGGATTGGCTCCGCGATCGTCGCAATCAGGAATCAGGGCAGGGGCCAGGCTTCCTCAACGAGCTACATCGCAGGATGTTCAGTAACACATGGCGCTGGGCAGGCAGCTTTCGCCACACCGAGAAGAGTATCGGCGTGACACCACACCAGATCCCCGGGGCCTTGCTGAATCTGTTGGCTGACACCAACTATTGGATCGAGCATGGGAGGTACCCGGTAGACGAGATTGCATCGCGCTTCCATCATCGGCTGGTATCGATCCATCCATTCCCGAATGGCAATGGGAGGCACGCCAGACTGGCGGCCGATATCCTGCTCGAGTCGCTTGGCGCGCGACGCTTTACGTGGGGATCAGGTGACTTGAATCGCGATGGAAATGCCAGGTCGAATTACCTTGACGCGCTTCGGGAAGCCGACCAAGGGTCGATGATGGAACTCTTGGCCTTTGCGCGAAGCTGAGCTTTCTGAAGTCGCTCCCGGCGTGGCCGATGCCGAGGTTTTCTCCACCCGGGGTACGCCGCCCGCGTCTGGTAACAGCCGTGGTAACAGAACGAGTGGATTCTGACGCACGCTGATGGCGGGTGGGGTCCGCCGGGCCGAAGTTACCGCCAACCGACTCGACATCCTCCAGCTCATCGGTGCAGGCCCTTGAGCCGAAGGACGGAGCGGACCCGGCCGAGCAGTTCCTTCCGTTCGACCGGCTTCGACAGAAAATCGTCGGCCCCGGCTTCGATCCCGACCACCCGATCCTGGACTCCGCCGTACCCGGTGACGAGAATCACCGGGATGAGCCGGGTCGCGGACCGAGCCTTGATCCTCCGACAGACCTCGAACCCCCCGATTCCCGGCAGGCCCACATCGAGCAGGACCAGGTCCACGGGCGGCTCGCGCTCCAGACGGGCCAGGGCCGCCTCACCAGTTTCCTCGGGCTCGACGCCGAGACCATCAGATCCCAGCAGGGTGGTCAGCAGTCCTCGGACCTGGGGATCGTCCTCGACCAGCAGCACAGTGGGCTTTCGCACGGCGGAGACTCCGGGTTCATCCCCGTCGAAACAGGGGTGACTCGAACTGTTGGGAGAGCTCTGCCCCATCGACGTGCTATGTTAAGCTGTCTTCATTGGGCTGCTCTCATTCGCAATCTCGACCCCTTCTGAAGCAACAACCGAGCCACCCATGCCGGTCGGAAGCGAACGTTTCACGATACCGCAGCACCGAACCACTCCCCCGGAGCAGTGACATGAACAGGCACACCGGGTTCCGCCGCAGCCTGGGCCTGGTGACGATGATCACCGGAGCTGCCGTGCTCGCCGACTGGCGGTTCGCCATCGGGGCGCTGACCCGGGTGCTTCCAGGCAGCCCCTTCATGAAGCCGGCTGCCGCCGTCGGCTTCATCCTCGCGGGGATCGCGCTGTGGGACCTGCCCGACCCCCGGTCCGAGGCATCCCCAGGGAGAGGGCGGCACCTGGGCTTGGCCGGCGCGGTGCTGACCGGCCTGCTGGGCCTGCTGGCGCTGGCGGCATGGCTGGGGAATCTGCCCTTCGGGCTTGACCAGCTTGGCGCACTCCAGCCGGACGAAACCGCCGCACCGGGCCTGATGTCCCCGGCCACAGGGGTCGGGTTCGTGCTCATGGGCAGCGCCCTGGTCCTGCTCCAGGCACGACGGTTCGCAATCTCCCAGGGCCTCCTCCTGGTCGTCATCACGGTTTTCGCGCTACCGCTCTTGAGCAACGCCTACGGAGCGCCGGGGATCCGGGCCGACAGTTTCCTCGGGGCTCTGCCCACCTCCCTGCTGTTCGTGCTGCTGGGTTGGGCGGGGCTGGTCGCCATCGGACCTCACGGGTTCACCCGCCTCGCGACGGGACAGGGGCTGGGTGCCCAGAGCCTCCGCCGGCTGTTCCCCCTCACGTTCGTGGTTCTGGTCACCCTCGGGGGCTTCCGATCGTTGGGCGAACACCTGGGGTTCCTGGACCCGGAAGTCGGGACGGCGGGCCTGGTGATCGCCGCGGTGCTTGCCCTCGGGGCCGGACTCTGGTACGAGGCCCGCCTGCTCAACCGGGTCGAACTGGAGCGGGACCAGTTCTTCTCGGTGGGGGCGGATCTGTTCTGCATCGCGGATTTCACCGCCCGTTTCCTTCGTGTGAACCCACGATTCTCTCAGGTACTCGGCTGGTCGAACAAGGAATTGCTGGCCCAGCCGTTCCTCGACTTTGTCCATCCGGACGACCTCCCGGCAACCCTGGCTGAGATGGACAAACTCGCTGGCGGGGCGGTCACCCTGGAGTTCCAGAACCGGTACCGGTGCAAGGACGGTTCCTGGCGCTGGCTCTCCTGGACCGCTACCCCCGTCGTGTCCGAGGATCGAATCTACGCGTCGGCTCGGGACGTCACCGAACTCCATGACACCCGGGAAACGCTCCGCCTCAGCGAGGAGGATCTCGCGGTCACCCTCCGCGCCATCGGCGACGGCGTCCTCGCCACTGACGCCCGAGGCCGGGTGACCCGGCTCAACCGGATCGCGGAACGCCTCACTGGTTGGGGGGAGGCAGAGGCGGATGGTCGACCGGTGGGCGAGGTGTTCCGGATCATCAACGAGGAGACCCGGCAACCCGCGGTCGTGCCGGTGGACGAGGTCCTCCGGACCGGGAACATTCACGGCCTCGCCAACCACACGATCCTCATCGCCCGGGATGGGACCGAGCGCCCCGTTGCCGACAGCGCCGCGCCGATCCGCGATCGGGAGGGACGCCTGATTGGCGTCGTGCTGGTCTTCCGCGATGTGACGGCGGAGCGGGAAGCCGCCAGAGCGCTGGAGCGGATGAACGCCGAATTGGAGGAACGGGTCGCGCAGCGGACTGCCGAGCTGGCGGGAAGTGAACGGCGCTTCGAGAACCTCTTCGAGTTTGCTCCCGACGGGATGGTGATGGTCGACGCAGCCGGGAAGATCGTCCATGTCAACCGCCAGACCGAGCAGCTGTTCGGCTGGCCCCGAGCGGACCTGATCGGCCAACCGGTGGAGGTGCTGGTCCCGCCCTCGGCGCGGGGAGGGCATGGTGCTCTGCGTGCGGACTACGCCGCGCACGCCTCCCCCCGGGCGATGGGGGCGGCCCAGCCCCACCTGCGTGCAGTGCGACGCGACGGCAGCGAATTCCCGGCCATCATCAGCCTCAGCCCCGTCGAATCGGAACGCGGCCTGCTGGTGGTCGCCTCGGTGCGCGACGTGACC
>CAYINH010000254.1:0-4466 GCA_964364615.1 uncultured Gemmatimonadaceae bacterium | reverse complement strand
GCCCTGACGGCCGATGGTGTCGACTTGGGCAAACTGGTAGTAGGGCACCGGGCTGAAGGCGGCCGTCCGGGTGTAGCTCACCCGCGCCCCGATCCGGGCTTGTTCCAGTGAGGCCGTGAGCTCCCCATCCGAGATCGACTGCGAATGGTCCGCGGGGACCGACGGCATGGCCACCACCTGACCCACCCGCCAGGCCGCGGACAGGCCCCCACCGAGCGGCAAGGCAAGCCCGGCCCTCGCCATCCCCCAGTAGCTCGCGCGGCTGTCCTGGTGCACCTGATAGGCCCATTCAAGAGCAGCCGTCAGCCGCTCCGTCAACGCCCACCCGGCGTTGGCCCGGGCGTCTACCCGGGTCCATTTCGAGCCATAGAACAGCTGGCCTCCAACGCTCCGCTGGGCCCACCGTTGTGTCATGACCACTCCGACCCGGATCAGGTCCTGAGAAAAGCCCGGCTCGAGATACGGAATCCGGAGGGTGTCGTGGGACCAGCTCGAACGAGTAACGAGGAAGTCGATCTGCCGGCCCAGTCCGTCGTTCCGCTGGGCAAAGAAGACCCGAGCCTCCAGATCCCCGCGACCCCGGCGGAGAGGGCGGGCCAGGGTATCACGGGGCGGAGTGCCTTCCGCGAGCGATCGGTCCCTGTCGGGGGTACTCAGCCGATAGCGGAGCCGAGCCCCGAATCGGGCCGACGGGATGTAGCTCGCTTCCAGCCAGGCATGGGCTGCCTGGAAGTCTCCCACGTCGTTGTTGAAGCCGTTGGAAAGGTCGTACGAGACCCCGACCGTGTAACCGAACCCTCCGGCCACGCGCTTCTGCAGGATCCCCTCGTAGCGGGCCTGCTCATAGGTCCCCCGGGCGACCGAGAGTCTGGTCCATGGTGCCAGGACCTCCTGCTCCCGGAACATGAGGTGGACCCGCAGCAGCCCCGGCAGCTGCTCAATCTCGATCCGGTCGACCCAGCCGATCGGGAGGAGGGAGGGATCGACGGTGAGGCTGTCGAACCCGAGCTGGGTGAACGGCACGCCGTCGATGACCCATTCGACCGAGGTGGCCCCTCGCCCGAAGTAGTTCGGCAGTTCCGGCCGCCCCAACCAGCCACCACGCCAGAGAAAGACCCCGGGAACCTCGGAGATCACATCTCCGATGGTCTCGGCATTCATGAACTCGATCGAATCCCGGGTCAGAATGATTCGGCTGCCTGCCGGAAGCAGGTTGGCCGTCCCGACCCGGGGCGCGGAGGGCACCCGCGCTCTGGTGTCCTCCTCGGCCCGGAGCAGCATTCCGGTCACATCATTGGTGTCCACCGCCGGCCGGCCCGCGGTATCGCCGGGAGCCGGGGGAGGCACCTGACCGTCGACCGGGCCGGCCACCAGCAGCGCGAGAGCCAGTCGCCAGCCCGCGGCGCTAGCCAGTCGCCAGCCCGCGGCGCTAGACCCGGGCGAGGAGCAATTCACTGAAGAGCCTGACCCCCATCCCGGTCGGCCCCTTGACCTGGCCTGGTGAGTCTTCGGCGGAGTAGGCCGTCCCGGCAATGTCGATATGAGCCCAGGGATACCCTTCGGCGAATTCCCGGAGAAACCACGCGGCGGTAATGGTCCCGGCGGCCCGGCCTCCGCTGTTCTTCATGTCAGCGATATCGGACTTGATCAACTCCCGGTACTCATCCCAGCAGGGCAGCTCCCAGGTCCGCTCGCCCGAGCGCTCACCAGCCGCCAGCACCTCCCTCACCAGAGCGGCATCGGTCCCCAGCACCGCCGCGGCGATGTGGCCAAGGCCGATGACGACGGCTCCGGTCAGGGTGGCGGCGTCAATCACCGCGGCGGGCTTGAAGCGGCGGGCGTACGACAGCGCGTCGGCCAGAATCAGTCGCCCTTCCGCGTCGGTGTTGATGACCTCAATGGTCTTGCCCAGGTGGCTGCGGATCACATCGCCAGGGCGATATGCGGTCGACGAAGGCATGTTCTCAGCCGACGGCACCAGCCCGATCACGTGGAGCTTCGGCTTGAGTCGCCCGAGCATCTCGAAGGTCCCGAGCACGGCCGCCGCTCCCGACATGTCGAACTTCATGTCCTCCATGCGGTCGGCCGGCTTGATGGAGATCCCGCCGGTGTCGAAGGTGATCCCCTTGCCGACCAGAACCACCGGGGCCCCCTTGGCGCCCTGATACTCCAGAACGATGAACCGGGGATCGTTCGCGCTCCCCTGGCCAACGGCCATCAGGGCGCCCATCCCCTCCGCCCGGATCCCGGCGCCATCGAGCACCGTGACCCCGAAGCCGTGCCGTTTCGCGAGATCCCGGGCGGTGGTGGCCAGGTGATCCGGGGTGCAGACGTTGGCAGGGAGAACCTGGAGTTCCCGGGCCAGCACGTGGCCCGCGGCGATTGCGCTCCCGACCCGGTGCCCTGCCGCCACCGCCTTGGGGTCCTTGACCAGGATCGTGACCGTACTCAGCTCGGGTTTGGGGTCCTCCGGCGGGCGCTGCATTGCCGTGAAGCGCCACGCCCCTGCCGCCAGGCCTTCCACCATCCCCTGCACTGACTCGGTCAGCAGTACCTCGCCCGCCTCTGGCACCAGGTAGAACGAGGCCTCGGCGACCCCGAGTTGCCGGGCGGACTTGCCCGCTACCGCCGCCGCCCGCCGGACCCTTGAGGGCGTCAGGTCGGTTGCCTTCCCCATCCCCACCAGCAGGATGCGCGAGGCCGGGCCGACCGGATAGAGGATAGCCGTCTCATCACGTTTACCCTTGAAGTCGGTCCCGAACACCCGCCGGAGTGCTCCATCGGTCTGTCGGTCGAGCCCCACCAGGGACTCCAGCATCCCGCCCTCTGGCACGGCCAGAGCAAGGAGCGGCGTGATGGTGCCCTCAAGCGGACCTGAGGCGAGTTTGGTTGTCAGGCTCATGGTAGGCAGACCACTATGGTTGGGGCAGCCCGAAAGTAAAACACATTGGACCCCAAACGGGAGCGGCCCCCGGCCCCGCTTGTTGAAGGAACCGGACCCAACAACTAACTTTGCCGCCATGATCGCGACTACCGTGACGCTCCTGACCGTCCTGGCTGCGGCCCAGGCCCCCGATGTGGGGCAGCTCGTCGAAGCCAAAGTGTCGGTCAACGCCGAGGCGAGGGAAATCACCATCGATATCCCGGCGATCCCGCTCCCGCCGCACACCGGGCATCACGGGGGCGGGGGCGGACTGCCCCCGGTGGTTCGGGCTCGACTCCCGAATGCGGTGTCGCTGTACGGCTTCCGGGTCGAGCTGTTCGACGCCGAGGGTACCGCCCTTCCGGCCAGCCTGATCCACCACGTGAACATGATCGATCCACAGGCTCGAGAACTCTTCCTCCCGATCTCCCGCCGGGTCATGGCGGTCGGGACCGAGACCGGCGGACAGCGGCTTCCCTGGTTCCTGTTCGGACTCCCGATCACTGCGGGAGCCGAATTGGTGGCCAATGCGATGCTGCACAACCCGACCGACACCGACTACCCGTCCGTGACCACCCGGATCGTCCTGCAGTACGTGCCCGGGAGTCGACCGTGGCCTGTCTTCGATGGCTATCCGTTCCAACTGGATGTGCTGTTTCCAGTGGGTGACAAGTCGTTCCCGCTCCCGCCAGGCCCGTCTTCGAAGTCGTTCGAGGCCCGGCCGGCGATCGCCGGGAAGATCGTGGCGATCGGCGGCCATCTGCACGACTACGGGACGAAGATCGAGCTGACCGAAGTCGAGACCGGCCGGGTCATCTGGTCCACCACGCCGACCCTCGACGATCAGGGGAAAGTGGCCGGGGTTCCGACCGGGAAGCTGTACGGCTGGTTCAAGGTCGGCGCCACCATCACCCCCGACCGGACGTATCGGGTCACGGTGTACTATGACAACCCCACTGGTGAACCGCTCCCGGAAGGCGGGATGGGGGTCGTCGGGGGGCTTTTCGTCCCGGCCCGCGGCGCGGTCTGGCCTCAGGCCGACAAGGCCCAGGCGTTGTACCAGCAGGATGCCCGGCATTATCTGCGGCTCACAGCCGGGGAGCCGATGGCCGAAGAGGACCATTCCCAGCACGAGCACCCGCCCCGGTAGGTCCCTCGCAGCAGCAGGAGTTCCGGCATGATGATCCGACGGTCAGTTGTTCTGCTGGCCCTGGTGGGGGCGGTCCTGGTACCGCCGGCCCTGGCCCAATCGGACCAGGGCTCACCGAGCCTCGCCGGCATTGGCTTCGGTCTCAAGGGAGGGTTCGGGATCGCACCGGATCAGGTCGTCTTCGGGGCCCAGTACTCGCTGGGCAAACGGGTCTCGGTGTTCCGGCTGGTGCCGAATTTCGATATCGGGTTCGGGGATGGCGCGACCACGGCGGACTTCAACCTGGACTTCCTGGCGCGAATCCAGGTCGAGGGCTCCTCGCTGGCATTCTACGCCGGCGGCGCCCCCACCCTGGGGTTGGCCAACGAGACGGTCAACGCGGGAATCACCCTG
>CAYINH010000253.1:0-4474 GCA_964364615.1 uncultured Gemmatimonadaceae bacterium | reverse complement strand
GGAGGCGCACCCCACGATCTCCCCGTCCTTGAGGATCGCGGCGGTGGCGCAGTGCCGGAGATGGTTCTGCAGCATGGAGCGGCTCGCGCCGCGGAGCGCCTCCTGCACCGACGCGACCTGGGTCATGATGTCGGCACAGTAGCGTTCCTCCTCGACCATCCGCTGGAGTCCCCGCACCTGACCCTCGATCCGCCGGAGCCGGTGCAGCACCGACAGCTTGAGCTCCGGGTCGACCGCGACCGCGTGTCGTCCGTCCCCCTCCACCCCGCAGCCGCAGTTGACGGTTGCCGTTTCCTGGTCGGTCATTCCGCCTCCCTGCCGTTCACCGGGCCCGCCGGAGCCGCAGACTGTTGGACACCACGCTCACTGAACTCACCGCCATGGCCGCGGCCGCCATCGTGGGAGTGAGCAGGATACCGAAGACCGGATAGAGCACCCCGGCCGCCACCGGGATTCCCACCACATTGTAGGCAAAGGCCCAGAAGAGGTTCTGCCGCATCACCCGCATCGTCTGCCGACAGAGCCGGATCGCCCTCACCACCCCCCGCAGGTCGCCCTGCACCAGGGTGATCTCGGCCGCCTCGATCGCCACGTCGGTCCCGGTCCCCATGGCAATCCCGACATCGGCACCGGCGAGCGCCGGCGCATCATTGATCCCGTCCCCCACCATCGCCACCACCCGCCCGGTGGCCTGGAACTCCCGGACCACCTCGAGCTTCCGGTCGGGCAGCACCCTGGCGCGGACGGTCTGAATGCCCACTCGATCCGCGACGACCCTGGCCGTCTCGGCGTCGTCCCCGGTCACCATCACGACCTCCAGCCCGAACTGGGACAGTTCGGCGACGGCCTCTCGACTGGTCGCCCGGATGGGATCGGCGATCCCGATGGCTCCGGCCATCCGGCCGTCCACCGCCACCAGCACCGGTGTCTCGGCCCGGGCGGATATCTCGCGGGCGATAGAACCATCCCCCGGTTCCACGTTGGCCGCGGAGAGGAACGCCGGGGTCCCGATCAGCACCCGTCGGCCACTCACCAGTCCCGACACCCCCTGCCCCGGTACCGCTTCGAACTCCTCCGGCTCGACCAGGGTCACGCCCCGCCGCCCAGCTTCTCGCACCACCGCTTCCGCCAGCGGGTGCTCGCTCCGCCGCTCCAGCGACCCCGCCAGCGCCAGGAGTTCGTCCTCGGTCATCCCGGCGGGCTGCACGGTGGCCACCGCCGGCCGGCCCTCGGTGACGGTGCCGGTCTTGTCGAGCAGGATCACCTGGACGTCGCCCACCCGCTGCAGTGGCTCGCCGCCCTTGATCAGCAGGCCCTGCTCGGCGCCGCGCCCGGTCGCCACCATCACCGCGGTCGGTACCGCCAGGCCCATGGCACAGGGACAGGCGATGATCAGCACCGTCACCGCCGACGCGAGCCCACGGATGGCCGAGGGCTCAGGACCGAACAGCGTCCAGATCAGGAAGGTGATGAATGCGAGGACGATGACCACCGGCACGAACACCGCCGAGATCCGGTCGGCCATCGCCTGAATGGGAGCGCGCGAGCCCTGTGCCTCCTGGACCAGACGGATGATGTTGGCCAGCACCGTGTCACGGCCGACCCGGCCGGCTCGAAAGACGAATGCTCCGGTCCGGTTGACGGTCCCGCCGACGACCTCGTCGCCCGGTCCCTTGGTGACGGGCACCGGTTCGCCCGAGAGCATCGACTCATCCAGGGTGCTGGTGCCTTCGAGCACCGTGCCGTCCACCGGCACCCGGTCACCGGGCCGGACCACCAGCTTATCGCCCACCACCACCTCGTCGAGGGGGATGGCCACTTCCTGACCATTCCGGCGGACCAGCGCCGTGTCGGGTCGGAGGCCGATCAACCGCTTCACCGCGCCAGCGGTCTGTCGCTTGGCCCGGGTCTCGAGGTAGTTGCCCAACAGGATGAGGGCGATGATCCCGTTGATCGCCTCGTAGTACACCGCGGGGGGAATCCCGCGGGCGTGCAGCCACCCCGAGCCCACCGTCACCGCCACGCTGAACACCAGGGCCGACCCGGTGCCGATGGCGATCAGGGTGTTCATGTCGGCGGTGCGATGCTTGAGGCCGGCCCAGGCCCGGGTGTAGAAGTGGCGACCGGCCCAGAGCACCGAGGGCAGCGTCAGCCCGAGGAGGATCCAGCGCCAGGCGGCGGGGGTGACGGTGCCGAGCGCGGGGACGGCCCGGTTGAGCCAGGCCGCCACCGGCATGAAGAGCTCCATCAGCGGATCGGGCACCAGACCGTGGGCCTCCTCCGAAAACGGCATCAGGACCATGGTGACGATCGCCGCGACAGAGGCCACGGCGAGTTTCCGACCGAGCGACTGCAGCTCGTGTTCGCGGTGCGCGTCCAGGGCTTCGACCTGGTCCTCGACCCGGATGTCGGGTGCCGGGAGCGAGGCCTGGTAGCCGGTGCGTTCCACCACCCCCACCAGGTCCGCTGGTGAAAGGGCCGCCGGGTCGAAGCGCACTTCGGCCAGGCCGGTCATCAGGTTGACGTGGGCGGCCCGAACTCCGGGGGTCTCTTCGAAGGCCCGCTGAATCCGTCCGCTGCAGGCGGCACAGGTCATCCCCTGGACTTCAAGGGTGGCGGCCACCGAGTTGTCTGCGGCCGACCCCGGCTCGGCGACAGACGGCGTGGCGGTCATGTGACGGCGGGCTGGGCCGTTGCCGGGTACCCCGCTTCGGTGACCAGGGCCGCCACGGCTTCGGGCCCGATGACCGACGGGTCATACCGCAGGTCAGCCCTTCCGAGCTTGACAGATCCAACGGTGATCCCGGCCTGGTTGGCCAGAGCCTGGTTGACCGCGTTCAGGCAGTGGCCGCAGGACATTCCCTCGATGTGCAGCGTCAGTGGTTGCATGTACTTGACCTCCGTCCGTGAGAAGTAGCTGCGAGGAGAATATATAGGGGTGGGGGGTATATCAACCCCCCGCCGCCGAGACACCTGGCCGCAGGTTGCCAAATCCCGACAAGTGGCCTCCTCGGGGTGAGGTGCTTGCGACCGGCTGGGCGGGGACCTGTCCCTGGCCAATCGGGCAGACATAACATTAAGTGAACAAAGGGCTTGGGACTGCATTGCCCGGCCGCCGTGCGGGGTCGGTCCCAGGACCACCTCCGCGAGGGGTGGGGGGTATGGTTTCTGCACCATGGGCACCTGATGACAAGCTACGGACGGCAGGAGCCACATGCCTCCGCCGGCGGCATCCTGGTACCCGTTCCCCCTCTGGTGGACGGGCCGCCGGACGCCGCGGGCGTCGCGGCGTGGCACCTGGCCCTTTCGAACTTCCTGGCCGGCGAAATCCCCCACAGCCTGCTCGCCTTCTGGCTCTTTCCCAAGGCCGGGGGGGTGCTCTTGCTGGCGCCGTCCGAACTGGCCGCCGACCACATCGAGATTCCCGAGCCATCCACTCGATTGGCCCAGCACCAGCTCTTCGCGATCGAGGAGCGGATCCGGAACGCCGGGTACCTCTCCGCCATTGCCATCCCGATCCGGAGCGGGGAACGCGACCTCGGATTGGCGCTCTTCGCCGATCTGGAGCCAGGACGGTACGGCGTGGAGCAGGCGATCCACCTGCACGAAGTGCTTCGCGAACTGGTGCCGACCTTTTCGGCGCTGGCCGCGTCACCGCCAACGGCGCTCTCGGCCACCGGCCTCCCCGAGACCGAACCCGACGAGGCGATCCAGACCCTGGTGGCCCGGGCCGCCGCCGAGGCCCGCACCGGGGCCGAGGTGCTGCGGCTGGTCTCCGCCGCGCTCCAGGCGGCCATCCCACACGACCGGATCGAGATCGCGGTGCAAGGCACTTCGGCGAATCGGTGGGCGCTGCTGTCCACCGCCCCGGAGCATCACCGATGGGGCGAGTCCCCCGAAGCCGCGGCTCAGGCGATCGAGGCCCTGGTGGAGCTGGCGGACGAGAGCGGGATCATTCTGGTTCCCGACCTCCGTCCCGTGGCGCCCTGGCCGGCTCATGCCGCGACCCGGGCGACCCAGCGGGTGCGCGCGGTGCTCGGCGCCAGGCTGACGGTGGCGGGGGGAGCCGAGGCGTGGCTCTTCCTGGGAGGTCCGGCGGCGGGGATGTTCCGTCACCCGGACGTTGAGGCCCTGCAGCTGGTCGCCCCGATCATCGCGCTCAGGGTGGACGGCCTCCGTCAGGCCCTGACCGCGGAAGTGGGTCAGGCCCAACTGGCGGCCGTGCAAGTGAGCCAGCCCCGGGTGGCCCGACTGGTCACCCTGCTGGCAACGACCCGGCATTGGGGAGAGGCCAGCCAGGCGTTTGCCGACGAGGTGACCCGGGCTCTGGGATTCGAGGAGTGTTCGTTTGTGCTGCGGCTCGGGGATGACCGGGTGGTGACGGTGCTGCCTGGAAGCACCCATCCCTTGACCGACCTGCCGACCGAGGCGTTGACGCTATCGGCGCTCGCCCCGGTCATCGCCGCGTGCCCGA
>CAYINH010000252.1:3096-4475 GCA_964364615.1 uncultured Gemmatimonadaceae bacterium | reverse complement strand
CCACCGCACAGGCCCGAGCCGCCCGGGCCCGAAGCGCCTTCAGCGCCTCCCTGGCCCGGAGCATCTCGTCCTCCCGCCGGACGATCCCCACCAGGTCCTGCATCATGACCTGGAGGTCGTGCTGGATGGCGTACGGGTTCTCCCCACCGGCGCGATCGAACGGCGCCAGGGTGTCGCGCAGCACCCCCTGGACCTCGCCTTCGTCCGGATTCAGCGCCCCATGGTTCCGGGCGTAGATCGCCGCGTGCTCCCCGGCCCGCTTGCCGAACACCAGGAGGTCGGACAGCGAGTTGCCGCCCAGCCGGTTGGCGCCGTGCAGTCCGGCCGCCACTTCTCCCGCCGCAAAGAGTCCCGGCACCGTGGACATCTGGCTGTCCCCGTCCACCCGCACCCCTCCCATCACGTAGTGGGTGGTCGGTCCCACCTCCATCGGAGTGGAGGTGATGTCGATGTCGGCCAGCTCCTTGAACTGGTGGTACATGCTGGGAAGCTTCTTCCGGATGTGCTTGGCCGCCCTGGGGATCTTCTCCTTGATCCAGGCGATGTCGAGGAAGACGCCGCCGTGCGGGCTCCCCCGCCCTTCCCGCACTTCCCGCACGATGCAGCGCGCCACGTGGTCGCGGGTCAGCAGCTCCGGCGGGCGACGGGCCTCCTTGTCGCCGGTGACGTAGCGCCAGCCCTCTTCCGGGGTGTCGGCCGTCTGCTCGCGATAGAGCGGCGGGATGTCGTCAAACATGAACCGGCGGCCCTCGCTGTTGAGCAGGATCCCGCCTTCCCCGCGGACCCCCTCGGTCACCAGAATCCCCTTGACGCTGGGCGGCCAGACCATCCCGGTTGGATGGAACTGGATGAACTCCATGTCCTGCAGCGCGGCCCCCGCGTGCCAGGCCAGGGCATGGCCATCCCCGGTGTACTCCCAGCTGTTGCTGGTGACCGAGTAGGCCCGACCGATCCCTCCGGTGGCGAGCACGATGGCGCGGGCCCGGAACAGCTTGAACCGGCCGCGCTCCCGCTCGTACGCCAGCGCGCCGCAGATCCGACCGTCCTGGACGAAGAGCGAGACCACGGTCACTTCCATGTGGACGTCCATCCCCTGATGGATGCCATGGTCCTGGAGGGTCCGGATCATCTCCAGCCCGGTCCGGTCGCCGACGTGCGCCAGGCGGGGATATCGGTGCCCGCCGAAGTTGCGCTGGAGGATCTTCCCGTCGCGGGTCCGGTCGAACAACGCGCCCCACGCCTCGAGTTCCCGCACCCGGGCCGGCGCCTCCCGGGCGTGCAGCTCCGCCATCCGCCAGTTGTTGACGTACTGGCCGCCCCGCAGGGTGTCGGTCGCGTGGACTTCCCAGCTGTCCCGGTCGTCCACGTTCCCCATCGCC
>CAYINH010000252.1:0-3086 GCA_964364615.1 uncultured Gemmatimonadaceae bacterium | reverse complement strand
CCGCCATGCCGCCCTCGGCCATCACGGTGTGCGCCTTGCCAAGGAGGGACTTGCAGACCAGGCCGACGGAAACGCCAGCGGCCGCCGCCTCGATGGCCGCCCGGAGCCCCGCGCCGCCGGCTCCGATGACCAGCACGTCGTGATCGATGGTGTCGTAACCCGGCATCTAGAGAATCCTCAGATCAGTCCAGATCCCCATCGAACAGAGCCGGACGTAGAGATCGGTGAAGGCCACCATGATCAGGCTGAGCCAGGCCCACCGGTTGTGGACCAGATTGAGACAGGTGGAACAGTTGTACGGTACCCGAAACCCGGGGGTCTTCGAGAACTGGTCCCGGAAGCCGCCCAGAATGTGGCGCATCGAGTGGCAGCCGAAGGTATAGCCCGAGAGACAGACCACATTGGTGGCCAGGACCAGAGTGCCCACCCCGAGACCGAAGCCGGTCCCCCCGGTGGCCGGGTCCGGGAACCACAGCGCCTTCCAGACATCGTGGGTCAGAAACCCGAGGAAGACCACCGAGATCAGCAGGAAGTACCGGTGCACGTTCTGGAACACCAGCGGGAAGTACCGCTCGCCGAGATAGCTCTGCCGCGGCTCGCCGACGGAGCAGGCCGGCGGGTCGGCCCAGAAGGCCTTGTAGTAGGCGCCGCGGTAGTAGTAACAGGTGAACCGGAAGAGGGCCGGGACCGGGAGAATGAGCAGGGCCGGCGAGAACGGGAGCCAGCCCGGCCACCAGCCTGGCTTCGGCCCGAAGATGGCGTGGGGGCTCGACCCGAGGATTTCCGGACTGTAGAATGGCGAGAGATACGGCCCGGAGGTGTAGTGCGCGTTCTGGAAGGCCGCCCAGGTGGCATAGACCAGAAAGGCGCTCAGCACCACGAAGACCACCAGGGGTTGGACCCACCAGGCGTCGCGCCGGAGCGTCTGGCCGGCGCCACGCCGAGTGAGCGGGACGGTCACGTGCGACATGCGGCCTCCGACGAGGATGCAGCGGGGCAATAGTGGCGACCCGGCCGTCAGCCGGTCCCCCGCAAACTCAGGGCGGACGGGCCGGTCCGCAAGTGCCGCTCCCCCGCAAGAGAACGGGCTGAGCGGAGAGAACCTGTCGTCTGCTCGGTGAATGGGATAGCTTTCCCATCTCGTGACCGCCGATCCAATAGTGCTCACCGAGCGGAGGCTGGACACCCGGCCTCCAGCCACCCGAGCGTCCAGCCGGCCGGGGGACTGGACGACCCTGTGGCTCTGGGCCGGCGTGGTCTACGCCGTGACCCTGGTCAGTGTCGAGCTGGTCCGCATGGACCACGCGGTCGGCTGGGGGCTTATCCTCGATCGCCTCGGCTTCCTGCCGCTCCAGGCCGGCGCCACCCTTGCTCTGTATCGCGCCGCCCGGCGCCCCGATCTTCACCACCAGCTCAGGACCGGCCTCCGGTTTCTCGCCGCGGCGTTCTTCGCGCTTTCCATCGGGACGGCCAGCTCGTACTTCCTGGCTCCCGCCCCCCAGGTGGGCGGCTACCTGGGCCTCTCGGAGATCGGGTTCCTGGCCTACTACCCGCTGGCCGCCATCGGGCTCCTGCTCCTCCCATTCTCACCGCGCCGTGATTACAAACCCGCCCGGGTGGTGCTCGACATGGTGGTCGTCGCGGCCTGTGTCGGGGTCGTCATCTGGATGATCCTGGGCCTGACCGGCGCCGGCGATGGGGTCACCCCGTTTGAACGGGGCATGAGCTTCGCCTACCCGATCGCGGCTCTCCTCGGGGTCATCGCGGCCGATCAGACCCTGGCCCGCGGGCGGCCGGCGTCGGGGAAGCGTGGCTTCCGGCTGATCGCGGGCACCCTGGCGCTCGCCATGATCACCGACCTGCTCTTCAGCCTTCTCTGGTCTGCGGGCTACACCGGTCTCAACTGGGCGGTGGCCCCGAGCGCTCTCGCCGACGTCGGGATGATGTGGGGGGCCTGGTTCTACCGGATCGACCCGATCACCGAGTCCGGCGAAGCCACCCGTCGCCCGCTGGTCTTCAACCCGCTCCCGTTGCTCGCGGTCACCGGGCTCGCGGCGCTGGTCTTCTGGGCCATTGAACACAAGATCAGCCTCCCGCTGCAACCCGTCATGCTCAGCCTCGTTGGACTGATGCTGCTGCTGGTCATGCGGGAGGCCATGACCGTACGGGATGTGGCAGAGCACCTGGCCCAGACCGTCTTGCATGCACAGGAGCGGCGATTCGCCTCGCTGGTCCGCCACTCCTCCGACGTGCTCCTGGTGCTGGACCCATCCCACCGGGTGGTCTTCGCCAGCCCATCGGCCGATGGATCGCTGGGGACGGCGCCCGGGAGCCTGCTGGGCCTGAGGCTGGTCGACCTGGCCCACCCTGCGGATGCCGGCCCGGTCCAGGAGGCGCTCGACCGACTCCAGCTCAATCCCGGCGGAAGCGCCACCTTTTCCTGGCGGGGGCGCAGCGGCGAGTCCCCGGTCTCGTTCGAGACCGCCGCCACCAACCTGCTCGACGAGCCCGGGGTCGGCGGCCTGGTCCTCAACTCGCGTGACACGACCGAGCGGCTCCGGCTGGAGGAACAGCTCCGCCATGTCCAGAAGATGGACGCGATCGGACGGCTGGCCGGAGGAGTGGCTCACGATTTCAACAACCTGCTGACGGCCATCCTGGGCGGAACCGAGCTCGCTCTCCTCGAGCTGGATGACGATCACCCGGCGGCGAAAGACCTGGCCCAGGTGCGCAACGCCGCGTCCCGGGGGGCCGCGCTGGTGGGACGGCTCCTCGCGTTGAGCCGCCGCGAGGTCACCACCCCAAGGGTCGTCTCGGTGCCCCGACTGGTCGCCGATAGCCTGCCACTGGTGGAGAGCCTGCTGGGGCGGCAGATTACCTTTACCCACCGGATAAGCCCCGACGCCGGACACACCCTGATCGACCCGATGGATCTGGAGCATTGTCTCCTGAACCTGGCGGCCAACGCCCGCGACGCCATGCCGGACGGTGGGACCTTTACCGTCACAGTCGACCGGGTGGAACTGACCCGGCCGCTCGAATCGGCGATCTTGCCCGCCCCCGCTGGGCGCTGTGTCCGGCTGACC
>CAYINH010000251.1:288-4491 GCA_964364615.1 uncultured Gemmatimonadaceae bacterium | reverse complement strand
GAGGGCGTTGTGGAGCAGCCGGGTGACCAGGGTCCGGCCGTCGGGCGATGGCCCCGACAGGAGCAAGTCCTCGGCCCCGTCACTGTCGTAGTCCCCGGCTGCCACCGCCCAGGGCGAGCGGTGGTCGTCCGACCCGAACAGCCCACCGAGTCCGGCTGTCGCGGTTGCGTCCTCGAAGGCGATGGCATCACTGACCGCCACCGGGTTGCTGTCGGCCACGTCGAGCACCGGGCTGAAAATCAGGAGCGGGAATCCGGCGAGTTCACCGCGAGGGCCCTGCAGCACTCTCAGATCGAACTGATAGAAGGTGGTGAGTTCCAGCGATCCGCGCAGTCGCCGCAGGGCGTCGGCGGCGCCGGTCGCCGCCGGGGTTCGCAACTGGCCCACCGCGTGGTCGAAAGCGGCCGCGGCATCCGGGGGCGGATCGGGCCACAGCCGGCCCAGTTCCTCGAGCTGACCCAGGGCGCTGTCCGCCTGGCCGAGTCCAACAAACACCTGGGCCAGCCGGAGCCGCGCCGCGATGTTGCCGGGCAACAGTTCCACCACCCGGGCCAGCCGCTCGCTCTGCGCGGCCGGGGACGGCGCGTCGGAGGAGGCCTCGGCCAGCTCGACCAGGGCGAAGAGGACCCGAGGGTCAGGCGGGTCCTGTCGGGCCAGCCGCTCCAATTCGGCCCGGGCCTGGTCGGGCCGCTCCTGCATCTCGAGCGCCTTGGCCCGGAGGAGATGCACCGTGAGGTCGGTCGGGTCGCGCCGCAACGCCTTGCGAATCCAGCTTTCGGCGTACTTCGACCTGCCGGCCAGGAGGTGGACCTGGGCCAGGTTGGCATATCCCGCGGCCGCGTCGGGAGCGGCCGCGACCACCTTCAGGAACTCGGCCTCCGCTTCGGCGAGCCGGCCTTCCTGCAGGTACATCGATCCCAGGGTGGTGGCCCGCATGGCCTCGCCGGGATTCGGCCGCTCCCGGGCGCAACCGGCCGCCGTCGCGGCGACCCACAGGGTACCCGCGAACAGCTTCAGACGGGTCCGGATGGCGCGCCAGCCTGGACTCAAGGGGACCCTCCGCAAGTGAGGCATGAGACCGCTGGAGCGGCAACACCGGTCAAGTTCATTGCTCCCAGCCGATTCAGGCGCGCGGGACGGCAGGCCGGGCAGGCCACCAGCTGATTGGCGTCCCAAAGATCGGCGGTGACGCCGTCCATCCCCCGCCGAAGGCAGCGGTCAAGAGCGTCCTCAAGCTGAGTGAGCGAAGGCGCGGTGAACTCTCCCGCCGCGGCCAGCCGGGCCAGCTCCCCGGGGCCCGGGCGGACCGGGATCAGCGACACGATTGCCGCGCCCCGGTCAAGGGCGTACTCGGCCGTCCGGACCGCCCAGGCGACCGACTCCTCCGGCGGAATGAACGGCGCGCCCACCAGTGCGAAGACCCGGAGGTCCATGTCGTGTTCGCCGAGCCAGGCGGCGGCCCGGTCGAAGTCCTCCAATGTCATCCCCTTGTTGAGCCGGGGCAAGGCGCCCGGATGCACCGTCTCCAGCCCGATGGCCACCTCCAGGCGGCCGCCGATCCGGTCGGCGAATGCCTGACAGCGGGGTCCCACCGTCCGGGCGTGGGACTCGACGGTGACCGCCCGGAACGGCGCCACCAGTCGGCCCAGTTCGTCGAACTCCGAGCGCGGAACGGCTCGCGGGTCGAACCAGTTGCTCGCGTTGTAGAGCTTGATTCGATCACAGGATTCGGGACCCGCCTCCGGGGCATCGAGGGCCTGGCCGAGCTGGACCGGGAGCGCCCCTGGGGGAGTGGGCCCATCCAGGGTGTGCCGCCACAGGTCGCAGAACACGCAGGTGAAGGGACACTCGGCGCCGGTGAGAAAGACGGTCAGCGAACGCTCCATCTGCCCCCGCCGCCGTTCCCGCTCCAGCAGGACCCGGGGTGGGGCGAACGGGTCCAGCGGGGGCCGGGGCCGGGACGGCCGAAGCCCTCGGATCCGCAGGTCTTCAGTGGACCGGACCATGCTCAGGCGGGCGCCAGGAGTGCCTCGAAGTGGCGGCGGTAGTCGGCCTCGCTCTCGGGGAACAGCGCGGCAAGGGTATCCGGGGCGCTGACGCCGTGCTGGAACCGGCGCTTGGGAAAGACCGGCATGTCGAATCCGAGCACCGCGGCGACTCCGTGCCGCACCACATCGCCCTTGAGCCGATACAGCCGGTCGGTCGAGCCGGCCGACAGGGCGTCGAAGGGGATGGCTTCCGCCGCCGCCACCACCGTGGGCCGGGTGTAGGGGCTGAAGCCGGTGAACCCAAAGGCCTGCTGGGCGGCATAGCCCCTGACGCAGCCGCGGCTCAGGCCGCCGCTGTAGACCAGCGAGTGCTTGATGGACTCCACGCCCCAGCCCTCCTGGTACAGCATCCGGTTGCCGACCACGCTCCGAATCGTCAGCTCGGTGTTCTCCTCGATCGGGTAGTCCTTCAGGTTCTCGTCCCCGCCGTCGCCGTCCACCACCAGGCGCCACTCGGGATAGCGCCGGCGGAGCGCGCCGAGCAGGGCCAGGTTGACCGCGCCGCACTCGACGTCGAGCGGCTTGTAGTCCTCCAGTACGGCCACGGCGTCCCGGGGGCGCACCGCCTGCTCCGTCACCTCGACCACTTCGCCCAGCATCTCCAGGTTCACCTGCCGGAGGAACGACCGGGCCTGGTCCAGGTCCTCGCCGCCAGAACCGATGCAGAGGGTGAACGCCTTGAACCGGCTCGGGGACTGGCCCGATTCCAGCAGGGCCCGGTACAGAGAGAGCAGGACCGCCCCGCTGTCGATCCCGCCCGAGAACGGAACCCCGATCGGCTCGGCGGGGTCCTGGACCGCCAGCCACCTGGCAATCTCACGGTGCAGGGCTCCGACGTAGTGGGCACCGATCTGCCGGAGGTCGGTGGGCAGGAGGTTCCGCGGGGGATCGAAGAACCGGGTGTGAACCGGATTGGGGTCGGGGCATCCGACCAGCCGCAGGGTGGTCACCTGGTGGGCCGGCACCATCCTGGTGTAACTGGGATGGAACTGGTCCTGCCACCCGTGGCGCGCCAGCTCGTCCCGGATCACGTCCATCCGGTCGGCCACGATCAGCACCGGGCCGGCCGCGGCCTTGGCCAGGAAGTAGCGCAGCGGGCGGTCCAGGCTCCGGGCCAGCCGGACCAGATCTCCCTCCCAGGCCACCAGCGCGAACGAACCATCGATGCCGAGGACCTGCTCGGGGTCCCCGATCAGGATCCGCTGCCGGGCGGCCCCGACGGTGAGGTTCCAGATCCGCTGGCTGGTCTCGGGGATCAGATTGATGACGCGGGCGATCGGATGGTCGGCCATGGGGTGTCTCGGTTCAGGGGGTCAGGTTGGGCTTGAGTACCCGCGCCAGCGCACGGTATCGCTCTGTCATTTCCTTCTCCAGTTCGACACTGGCAATCTGCCGGAGTCCCGACAGGGGTTCCTCCAGGAGAGGGGTGCAGCGCCGCAGTTCGGCGAGCAGCGGTGTGTTGCCCTGCCGGGTATCGCCCTCGGACGAGGCCCCGGCAGGTAGCGGAGTGGCTTGCTCTCCCTCGACCGCCCGGCGGAACGACTCGCGAGCCGAGGCCTGGTTGCCGGCGGCCCAATCGAGATATCCGAGGAAGAAATGGCCAGCGGGGCTGTCCCGGTGGGAGCCGGTCACGGCGGTGAACTGGCGCCGGGCTTCCCGGGTGTCACCCAGGTAGAGCGCGGCTTCGCCGAGCCGGAGCAGTGAACCGGTCTCCTCCCTGTTGATCTCGTGGGCCCGGCGGAATTCGGCAGCCGCGGCCTTCGGATCGAATGGCGCCCCCGGCTCGGGGCAGAGATGGAGAGTGCCCAGCTGGAGGTGGGCCCGGGCACTGGCCGGGTTGACGGCGACCAGTTGGCGCCAGGCTTCGCCGGCCCGGGCATACTCGCCCAGCTCGAACCGCATGTTGCCGATGTAGTAGAGCGCGTCCTCGTGCCGGGGGTCGAGTTCCACGGCGCGCTGGTAGTCGGCGGCGGCCTCGGCGATCCGGCCCGCGATCCGGTGGATGGTAGCCGACCGGATCGCCTCCCAGAAGGCGAGCACCCGCTGGCGGTCCGGCCGGCCGGGTCCACCCGCGACCACTCCGGTCCCCGAGTCCCCTTCGACCAGCAGGACGCGGGTGTTGATCGGAACGGCGGTCCGGAGTTCGCGGCGGCCG
>CAYINH010000251.1:0-278 GCA_964364615.1 uncultured Gemmatimonadaceae bacterium | reverse complement strand
CCAGGGTGTCGACAGCCGGTACCGGGCCCAAACCGAAGTGCTCGACCGCGCTGTTCTGCGAAAGATACGACGGCTGCACGCCCACCTGACGGACCTGGGCCACGCCACCGGCCACCAGCCGGAGCTTGGCGCCGAGTCCCTGGCGGTTGGACTTGGTACCCCTGACCGCCACCTGGAGCCAGTTCCCCCGGTGGCCGCCGTCGTTGCGGAGCAGTACCGCCGGGCCCCCGTTGTTCACCACCACCTTGTCCTGCACCGTGTAATTGCCCACCACCACG
>CAYINH010000250.1:0-4497 GCA_964364615.1 uncultured Gemmatimonadaceae bacterium | reverse complement strand
AGATGGACGAAGAGGGGTTCCGCCGGGCGATGTAGCGGGTGCATCCCGCACTCCTCCGGCAGGTGGTTCCCCTTGCGGGTGTTGCAGGTGGAGCAGGCGGTCACCACGTTGGTCCACAGGTTGGTACCACCCCGGGAAAGCGGAACCAGATGGTCGCGGGTCAGGCACTCCCGGTGCCGGAACTCCGGCTGAATCCGGTGACAGTACTGACAGCGATAGTCATCGCGGGCAAAGAGGAAGGTGTTGGTGACCTGCCGGCGGAACCGGCGGGGAACGTGCACGAAGCGAACCAGGCGGATGATCGCCGGTTTGGGCACCACGAGACGTTCACTCCGGATCGCCTCGCCGGCTTCGGCCTCAACGATCTCGGCCTTGCCGTCAATGACCAGTCGGAGCGCCCGTCTCAGGGGCACCAGAGTGAGTGGTTCGTAGGATGCATTCAGCGCCAAGCAGCGCATGCCGGCTCTCCTCGGGGTGCCCGAAAAGGGCCAGCCCGTTTGAAGCTGTAGGCTAACGGCTCCTCAGCGGGGTATCAAGGGAGCGCCAAGCGCCCCCCGAGCCACACCCCCGACACCCCCACCCCGCCCCGTTCCAGGAGCCGCCCAGCCAACGCCTCGGCCGAACACGGTCCCCCCAGCGAGACCGCCGCCAGATCCCCCCATTTCCCGGCCACCAGGGAGCCGACCGCCGCCTCCATGCCGATCGCGGCCGCCCCTCCGAGCGTCAACATCCGGAGCACCAGATCCGCCGACAGCCCGAAGCGATCCCTGACGGCCCTCGCCTCGGCCCACAGATCGAGTGGCCCGATGCTCAGCTACGAGTCGGTCCCCAGCCCGACCCTGAGACCCGCCTCGAGCAGCTGATCGACCGGCGCCCACCCGTGCCCATGCCGAGCATTGCTGAGGGGACAGTGCGCCACCGCGGCACCGCGTTCCCGCAACAGCTCGAGATCGAAGACGTCCACCCGGATGGCATGGATGCACAGCGTCTCAGGCCCGAGGACGCCGTGATGGTCGAGCCAACGGATCGGTGAGACCGCCCCGCTCCCCGGCGGGAACTGGGCGACGGCATCGGGCAGCGGGATCGACCGCCGGCGCCACAGGTCGGCAAACGGTCCGGTGCCGGTGGCCAGCAGGGCGGTCTCCGCGGCGGACTCCGCCACATGCACCGCGATCGGCAGCCCCATCTCCCGGGCCAAACGAGCCGACGCGCGATAGAGGGGACCACTCACGCTGTACGGGGCGTGGGGTGAGACGCCGAGCCGCGCCCGGGACGTTTCCAGCGGTCGGAGCCGATCGAGGTCGGTCAGCAACCCGGCCATGCTCTCTTCCAGCTGGGCCGGATCCGGCCCGAACACCTCGTGATAGGCGATCCCGCTCCCCCCCATCACCCGGAGGGCCTCCATCGTCGCGCCGGTATCTCCGGTGTCGGCCACCGTGGTCACCCCGGAACCCAGGCAGTGGCGCAGCCCCTCGGTCGCGGCCGTGAGGAACCCGGGGGCGGTGCGGCCGGTCTTCAGGCGACGAACCGAGCGAAGCCAATCCGGGAATTCGGGCTCTTCCAACCGGGAGGCGAGGTTGGTGAGCTCCAGGTGGGTGTGGGTGTTGACCAGCCCGGGAATGAGCGCCGCACCGGGAAAGTGCTCGGCAGGGATGTCACCGGGGTGCGGGATCACCGAGCCGTGGCCCACGGCGGCGATCCGCCCGTCGGCCCCGATCAGCACGGCGCCATCGGGAATCGGGGGGCCGTCCACCGGCACGACCCAGTCAGCACTGAGCCGCCGGGCTGACAAGCTAGTGGGGGAGCCCGGTGCCGCCGATCAAGCCTCCGCGGCTGTGGATCGGGCAGAAGAGTTGGGGCTCGGTGCCGGGAATGAAGTACTGCAGGATGACGTCTGACAGCGGGCAGAACGGGGTGGCCCGGAAGCCGGTGGATTCATCGATCTGCTCGAGGAGGATTCCCGGTGGCGCCACCCAGTCCGGCGGGGGCCGCCGCCGGGCGTAGATGTCGCGCATCATGGCTGCCCACGCCGGCGCCACCAGCCGGCCCCCGGTCGCGTTCCCCATGATCTTGGTGGGATTGTCGAACCCCATCCACATCCCGGCCACCAGATCGGAGGTGAATCCCAGGTACCAGACGTCCTTCCCGTCGTTGGTGGTGCCGGTCTTCCCGCCGGAGGGATACCCGAAGCCTCCCGCCGCGATCGCCGATGCCGCCGTCCCCCGGCGCACCACGTCGCGCAGCACATCAAGCATGACCCACGCCTGCTCCGAGGTCAGTACCCGCACCTGCTCCGGCTGGGCCTGCCAGAGGATGTTGCCGGCCCGATCCTCCACCCGGAGGATCACCAGCGGCAGGGTCCGGGTGCCCCCGTTGGCGAAGGCAGTGTAGGCCGCCACCATCTCGAGGATGTAGACGTCAGCCGCGCCGATGTGAATCGCCGGATAGGGCGGGATCCGGGTGGTGAGCCCGAACGCCGCGGCCTCCCCCACCACCGCCTCCTCGCCGACCCGCAGCCCGAGGCTCACGGCCACGGTGTTGCGCGAGCGATAGAGCGCCCGGCGCAGACTCATCCGTCCTTCGAACAGGTTGTCGTAGTTCTGGGGTTCCCAGTTCGGCTGTTCCAGGACCGGCACGCTGATCGGTTCGTCCACCACGATCTCCGACAGCGGGTACCCGGCGCGGACCGCGGCGGAATAGACGAAGGGCTTGAAGGTACTGCCGGCCTGGCGGAGCGCCTGGCTGGCACGGTTGAACTTGCTGTCCTCAAAATCGCGACCGCCCACCAGGGCCCGGACATAGCCGGTCTTCGGCTCCATGATCACCACGGCCCCCTGCAGGTACGGGCTCATGCCGGGTACCATGTCGCCGTCCTGGCGGGAGCGCAGGTAATCCCGGAAGCTGGTATGCGGGAACCGGCCGTACTGGCCGGCCTCGATCGCCTCGAGCTGGGTCGAGAGCGATCGCTCCGCCAGCAGCTGCATGTCGAGATCGAGGGTGGTAAACACCCGGAGCCCTGACCGGTACAGGTCAGCCCCGAACCGGGCGTCGAGTTGCTGACGGACATACTCGACGAAGTAGTCGGCCACGCCACTGTAATCGGAATGGGACGACAGACTGATCGGGTAGGCCTTCCAGGCCTCCGCCGAGGCCGGACTGAGCTTTCCGGCGTCTCGCAGCAGGTTGATCACCAGATTGCGGCGGGCCACGGCGGCGTCGGGATAGCGCCGGGGGTTGTAGCGGGACGGTGCCCGCGGGAGCGCGGCGAGCATGGCCGCTTCGGCACGTTGAGCTGGCGCACCGGCTTGCCAAAGTATCGCTGGGCCGCGCTTTCCACTCCGAAGGCCCGGTTCCCGAGGTAGATCTGGTTCAGGTAGAGCTCGAGGATCTTCTCTTTCGGATAGTTGGCCTCGATCTCCAGGGCCACCTTGATCTCGCGCAGTTTCCGGGTCACGGTCCGCTCGCGCCGGTCGATCGACTCGGGCCACAGGTTGCCGGCCAGCTGCATGGTGATGGTGGAGAAACCCTCGACCCGCTGCCCGGTCAGGATCAGCTTGACCGCCCCCAGGGCGCGGATGAAATCCACCCCGTGGTGCCGATAGAACCGCTTGTCCTCGACCGCCACGAAGGCGGCCACCACCGCGGGAGCCATCTCGCTGAGGGGAATGACGGTCCGCCGCTGGAGCCCGAAATCGGTGATCAGCCGGCCGTCGGCGGCGTACACCCTGGACGCCTGGTCGGGGTCGTAGTTTTCCAGTTCAGCGATTGAGGGACAGGCCCCACCGGCGCAGGCCCGGGTCCAGGCGCCCACCAGGAAGACCCCGCCGAAGATGCCCACGGCCAGGATGGCGACGGCGGTGCGGCGGGCGGAGCGGGACAAGAGCCACCGGCGAACCCGCCCGGGGGCTGGCGTGCTGGACATGCAGGGAAGCTAGCCAGGTGCCGCTTGCCTCACCACGGGCAGCCACCTACGATTGCCGCCATGCCCGACGCTGCCCGCATCGACCTCTTGAACACCCTCCAGGCCCGTGGCCTGGTGCAGGATGCCACGCCGGGACTGGCGGAGCGGCTGACCCGCGGCCCGATCACCGGGTACTGTGGCTTCGACCCGACCGCCGATTCACTCCACGTCGGCAACCTGGTCCCGGTGATGGGGCTGGCCTGGCTGCAGCGGGCCGGCGGCCAGCCGCTGGTGGTGGTGGGCGGAGGCACCGGCCTGGTCGGCGATCCGAGCGGCAGGCGGAGTGAGCGGCCGATGCTCACCGAGGCGCAGGTCGCCGCCAACACCGCCGCCATCCGGGCCCAGCTGGAGCGGTTCCTCGACTTCGAGGGTGCCCGCGGCGCCAGGATGCTGGACAACGCCGACTGGCTGCGGAGCCTCCCGCTGCTCGACTTCCTGCGGGACACCGGCAAGCACTTCACCATCAACTACATGCTCCAGAAGGAGTCGGTCCGATCCCGGATGGAGACCGGGATCTCCTTCACCGAGTTCAGCTA
>CAYINH010000249.1:0-4509 GCA_964364615.1 uncultured Gemmatimonadaceae bacterium | reverse complement strand
AGGTACCAGCGGTAGTTCATCACCGCGTCGAAGACGTCGCCCTGGAGCCACGGGGCCGGGTCGTACATCCGGTCCGGGAACGTCTCCCACCACACCTCGCCCACCAGGTAGGCCTCCGGGTTGATGCTCCGGACGAAGCGCCGGTAGTCCCGCCAGAAGCCGAGCGGCACCATCTCCGCCACGTCGAGCCGGAAGCCGTCCACCCCGTCCGATGGGTCGCCGTCCCCGTCCGGGTCGAGCCAGCGCCGGGTGACGTTGAAGACCAGGTCCCGGACGCCGGGGACCAGGTTCCCCTCGATCGCACCATGGGTCTTCCCCTCTGGCCGGCCGACCTTCTTCCACTCCGGGAGCCACGGCACGTCGAGCCAGCCCCGGTACCGGAACTCGTTGGTGTCGGGGGTAGCGGGGTCATCGAACTGATCGATCTGGTACCAGTCGGCATAGCGTGACGCCCGCTGGTTGGCGATGACATCCTGCCAGGCCCAGAAGGCGATCCCGGTGTGGTTCCATGAGTAGTCGACGATGACCCGGATTCCCCGGCGGTGGACCTCCCGGACCAGGGAGAGGAAAAGACTGTCGGCCGCGGTCCAGCCCCAGGTGGCGGGGTCCGCCGGGTCTTCAGCGGCCATCCGGGCCTCGTCGCCCCGCGGGTCGGGCCCGAAGTTCCGGTCGACGTGCCGGTAGTTCCGGGCATCGTACTTGTGGAGCGACGGAGCGTCATTGACCGGGTTGAGGTACAGCGCGGTCACCCCCAGCTCCTGGAGGTAGTCCAGCCGGTCGAGCAGGCCCTGGAGGTCACCACCGTAGCGGCGGAACTGCACCGTGCCATAGAAGTCCCTGCCGGTGGCCGCGGCCCAGGGCTCCTGCCGGTACCAGTCCTGCGACCACGGCGTCGGGGCCCAGCCGGGGGGCGCGGGTTGGTCGGTGAACCCGATGATATCGTGGGCCGTGGGATCGTTCGACGGGTCGCCGTTGCGGAACCGGTCGACGAAGACCTGGTACCAGATCGCGTCAGCCGACCAGGCCGGGACCGCGAGATTCGGGATCGCCTGCCTGGGGCCGAACATGAACGTCAGGGGATCCTCGAGCCGGGTTCGCCAGGAGGTCTCGTTGTGGGTGGCCCCCTGGTAGCGGCGCACCACGAAGTCCCTTCCCTCGGTCCGGCCCTGTACCAGGAGCCAGCGGCGGACCGATTCGTGGGGGGGGCGTACTCGGCGTCGAGCCCCAGAGTGCCGGAGTCGAACCAGTAGCGGGCGCCGGGGGGAGCCTTGAGCCCGGCCGCGATGTCCCGGATGAGGTAGGGCGTGGTGTCGGGCATGGCGGAGGTGGCGACATCGGTGAAGGCCCGCGCCACCACCGCTTCCGAGAGCGGAAAGTGGGTGGAGACGCAGCCGCAGGACCCGAAGACTTCGGGGTGGTGGGTCACCAGGTAGAACGACAGGAGTCCGCCCATGGAGGAGCCCATGACCCCGGTGTTGGCCGGGCCGGTGGCCGTGCGGAACTCGCGATTGACCCTGGGCATGAGTTCTTCGGTCAGGAACCGGGCATACTGCGGGGCCCCCTGCCAGGGGGAGTACTCCGGTCCCCGCTCGGAAGTGCTCCAGACGCCGACAACGATGATCGGGGGGATGACGCCCCGCTGGACCAGCCGCATCACCGCTTCGTCGACTCCCCAGTCTACCCCGGTGTTGGCGATCCGGGGGTCGAACAGATTCTGCCCGTCGTGCATGTAGAGGACGGGATAGCGGGTGGTGGAGGCCTCGTCGTACCCGGGCGGCAGCCAGATCGATACGTGGCGCTTGGGGGCGAGGAAGGCCGAGGCGACGTCGGTCCAGTAGACCAGGCGTCCCAGGACACCGGAGCCTCGCCAGTCGGCGATGTACTGGCGGGGGTCCTTCCGGGGTTCGTCGTTCTTGAAGCCGGTGAGCTGGTGCACCACCACCGTATCGCGGGAGACCTGGAGGACATGGTTCGGGGGGACGGCTCCAGAGGGGGACAGCGCCTCCCGCTCCCAGCTGCCAAGGGTGAACTTGTACTCCCAGGCGGTACCGGCGGGGGTGGTCACCTGGATGGCACGCTCCCGGCCCTTGCCGTCCAGGGCCCGACCGTCAGGCCGCCAGGGCCCCAGGTCAGGGAGGCTCCCGGCCAGGAAGACGGTCCCGATGGAGTCGGGGACCTGGACCCGCAGGGTAACGGTGCAGCAGGCGGGGTGCTGACCACTCTGGGCGGAGGCGACACCTGTGCCGGTGGCAACCGTCAGCAGGAGGGACAGGGCGAGGGACAGGCTCATGGAGTGGTTCTCGGATGTTGGATGGTCAGGCCGCCGGTTTGCGGGGGTGACACGCCGACCACAAGTAGTAGCAGGGCGGGACCGGGCTCGCTACTCTGGTCCCGGGCTCTGGACAAGCGAACAGCGCCGGGGCGCCCCAGCGCTCGGCCCAGCAGTTTCATTCATCGTGCCAGCACCGTTGCCATGCTCGGGATGCTGACCGCGGCTCCGATGAACGCGACGAGTTGGGCGGCGGAACCAACGCCCAAACCCGGGCAGCACGCCCGCGCCAACGCACCAGAGGGACCGCGGGATTCGACCCGGTGCCGCGAGTGCGGAGCGAGCGGCGAGGACCGATGCCCGGCGGGCCGACGCAGAGGAGGGCGAGCCTTTGGAAACATATGAGCCTGCCCTCGCCGGACAATCGATCCAAGGAGTGAGAAACCCGCGACCCCCTGACCCCTTCGTCCACATCCATTGGCCGTGACGGCAACTCTCCCAACCCTCGTGCTCGTGACCGGACGTCGGGGATGTGCCGGGATCTCATCGAACGCCGGTGCCGGCGACCCGCGCCAGACCGGCTCTCGCCTGGGACACCCAGGGTTGGACGGCCGGATCTCCGTGGCGCCACGCGTCCACGACATACTGATAGGCGCCCGCGGCCCGCTCGTGGTCGCCGAGCCGGTCGAAGAGCCGGGCACGTAAGAACTCCCAGAGGACGGTGGCGACGGCCGGGCCGCCAATGATTCCGGCTACGTCCCGGCTGAACCACCGCCTGGCCTCGGCGGTGTCATGCCGCGCAACCAGCAACTCCCCCGTCACCAGGCGAGGGAGGTAGCAGGTGGGACAGAGCGAGTCGGGCAGGGCACGCAGGAGACGGAGCGCGTCGCTGGTATCCTGCTGAACGAGTGCGGAGAAGGCGTGGCCCGCCGCGGCCCAGAACCTGGCTCGCTCACGCGCGGCCTGGGTGGGGGCCCCACGCGCCAAGGACTCGCTCCGCGTGGTGCACGCCGTCAGGGCACCGGCATCGCCACCACGGGCGGCGCGTGCCAAGGCCAGGCATGCCGGCCCGTCACTGAGGCGAACCCACCGGTCGAGCAGTGGTGACACGCTATCGACAGGCAGCGCGCCGACCAGTGCCAATTGTGCGACGACGTCCTCGTCCGTTGGTCCCGCGACCCGGTATGCCTCTTCAAGGTGTCCGCGATACGCCAGCGTCCACGCCAGGAAGTCGGTGGCACGCGTCGGATCGATGGGAACGGTCGTTGCAGCCGTCAGTGCCCGCGCGACCCGCAGGCCAGTCTCGGCGGAATCGCGCAGGTAGTTCAATGCGGTCCAGATCTCGAACAACACCGAACCGGTCTGGGCGTGCAGCGCTGCGTCCAGCCCGAGTGACGAGGACTCGGCGGGCGCGAGCAGCCGGAGGGCCAGGCCCATGGACGCCGCTTGCCGGTCCGTCGGGTGGAGACGCAGGTACGCTTCGGCGTGCTGGCGCGCCGATGTGTCGACGAGCGCATTCGCCAGCCCGACCGTATGGAGGTAGGCGGGCGCGAATGCCGAATCGAGCGCAATGGCTCTGTCGAAGGCCTCGAGGGTCTGACGCCGGGAGACGCCAATCGAGGCGCCCCAGTGGAAGGCGGCCTCCCCGAACGTGTTCCAGGTGGCAGGATCGTCGGGGTATCGCGAGGTGGCGGCCGCGAGCACCCCCATCAACCGCCTGACCTGGTTCCACCAGGCGGATCCCGGTTCGACATCGTACAGGGCCGCGAAGATCGAATCGGCCCCCAGGAGGAGGCTGTCCTTGGGGGGGAGACCACGGTTGAACGCCGCGGCGCGGAGCGCGTAGGCACGGGCGAGGGAATCGTCGGCGAAGCCCTGCCATCCCAGGACCGTCCCGATCCGGCTGAGCGCCAGCGCGAAACTGGAGTCCAGCTCGACGGCACGCTGGTAGTTGACGAGGGCGGAGTCCCAGTCGGAACGGCGGAGGTACTGCTCGCCCTGCAGAAAGGCCTTGAGGGCCGGCATCGAACGCGCCCCGAGCGATACCCGGCGAACGGCCCCGACCGGCCTGGTGCGCCCCAGCTCGCGAAGCAGCGCGACCGTGAGCGAGTCCGCGAGGCGATCGATCTGCGCGGTCGCGCTGCGATACTCGATCTCCGCCAGGGTCCTGCCGGCCGCCACATCCAGCAGGGTCACGGTGGCCCGGACGGAGTCGGTCCCGGTGCCCAGCAGGCGCCCAG
>CAYINH010000248.1:3068-4514 GCA_964364615.1 uncultured Gemmatimonadaceae bacterium | reverse complement strand
GGTCCGCAACAACAGCTCGTCGTAGTTGCTCTCCACCACCACCGCGTGGCAGCCGCTGACGAGGTATCGCACTGCGGTGGTGGGGCGCCCGATATCCATCACAAAGCCCACGCGCACCCCGGCCACCTCGATGGCGACCGCCAAGGGCTGGGCGGCGTCATGGGTGGTGGGCTGGGCGTGCACCAGAAAGCCGGACAGCTCGGTCGGCCGGACGGTGCTCAGCGGCTGGAAGGGCCCGGGGGCCTCGCCCCGGTGGAGCGCCTTCCAGGTGCCCGGCGAGCAGGCCACCGGGACCCCGAGCCGGTCGGCCAGGGCGATGCCCCCGCGAGCATGATCTCCGTGCTCATGGGTCAGCACGATGCCGCGCACCGAGGACGGTTCAACCTCGGCGACCTCGAGCCGCTTGACCATGGATCTGGTGCTGAAGCCGGCTTCAATGAGCAGGGTGCCTGACGCCGAGGTGATCGCGAAGGCGTTCCCCTTGGAGCCGGACCCGAGGACGTGCAATCGGATCATGGCGCCAAGCGGTCGTGCAGACTCCGGAGGCTGGCTTCGATGGCGGGGGTCACCTCGACACCGCGGCGGGGCATGACTCGTTGGGCGATCCGGACAAAGCCCGTCACGTTGAGCCGCTCGATACCCGAGGATCCCCAGGCAAAGGGAGGCACGAACCGCGGCACTTGGCCTGGCCCGAACACGTTGGCCCCTGCGCCGATCACCGAACCGGTCGCGAGCATGGTGCCAATGGCGGTTTTGGCGTGATCCCCAATCAGGCTGCCGACGAACGTCCGGTCCGTCTCCATCCGGCCCTGGGGGAGATCCAGCCGGACCGGGCCATAGGTGTTCTTGAGATTGGAAGTGATGGTGCCCGCGCCGATATTGACCCAGGGGCCCACCACCGAATGGCCGACGAAGCCGTCGTGGCTCTTGTTGGCGTAGCCGACAAAGACGCTGGTGGAGACTTCGCCATGGATCCGGCATTGGGGTCCGAACGATGATCCCCGGATCCTCCCACCGAAAACTACAGTTTCGGGTCCGACATAGACCGGCCCTTCCAGGCGGGTGCCAGACCGCACTTCCGATCCCTCGGCCAGCACGACCGCGCCTGCCCGGAGGTCGAACACCACGCCCGGTTCGATCCGGGCACCCAATGAGACGAGGCGAGCCGGGTCACCGAGGACGATGGCGCCTTCCGGGACAGGGTCGGAGCCGGCCAGGGTGAACTCCTCGCAGTCCGCGGGGAGCAGTTCCTCCACGGCCAGGAGGAGGTCACAGGTGCCCGCCAGCCAGCGACCGGCAACCTCGAAGGCCACGCCATCGGTCTGGGCAGAAGAGAGCGATTCGCCCTTGGCCAGGACGAAGCCGACCACAGCGCCATCGCACAGCAGGGTGCGGGTTCCCTCGGGGATGGCGATCGCTGCCCGGGCAGGGATGAAGTCGGAGCGG
>CAYINH010000248.1:0-3058 GCA_964364615.1 uncultured Gemmatimonadaceae bacterium | reverse complement strand
CCCGACCACCGGCGCGGTCCCGACATCCACGAACCCGGCGAGCAGATCCGACACCGCTGCCGTCGCCGGTCGGCCCACCGACGCCTCCCACCGCTCGCGGACCAGCCAGGCCCCAGCCGGCAATTCTGCCACCGGGCGCACCCCGGCAAACGGGGCCCAGGCTCCGGTCTCGTGGGATGGCTCCAAGAGGTAGAATGGTGTCACCTGACGTCCCTCACTTCGGGAGGAAGCTGCTCCAGCACTTTCTTGAGGTCGCCCGTTCGGGAACGGTGCATCACCAGGATCCGGCCATTGGCCTCAACGACCACCAGGTCCTTGACCCCGGCCACCACGATCGGAATCCGACTGCTCCAGACCACGCAGCCGGTCGCGTCCACCATGTGGGCCGGCCCGTGGGTCGCGTTGCCCGACGGATCCCGCTCTCGGACCCGCCCCAGGGCGTCCCAGGTGCCGACATCATCCCACGGGAAGTCGGCCGGGATGACCGCCACCCGGTCGCTCCGCTCCAGCAACCCGGTGTCGATGGCGATGGGCGTGACCTCGGCAAAAAACCGGGCGACCTGCCCGGCGTCGAGCAGGGCCAGGGCTCGGGCGATCTCCGGGGTGTGGGCCGCAACCTCCCCCAGCAGCCGGGCAGCCCTCCAGGCGAACAGGCCGCTGTTCCACAGTGCCCCCCCCGAGATCAACCGCTCGGCTTCCTCCCGACTCGGCTTCTCGGTGAACCGAGCTACCCGCCGGGCGGGGGCCCCGAGCGGCTCTCCGGGTACGATATAGCCGTAGCCGGGTTCTGCCCGGGTCGGAATCACGCCGGTGGTGACCAGGAAGTCCGAGGACGCCGCAGTCGCCAAAGCCTGCCTGGCGGCGGCGGCGAAGCGCGCTGGGTCCCGCAGCAGCCAGTCGGCGTGCATCGAAAGCACCACTCCGCCGGCGTCCCGGCGCTGGACCTCGTGGGTCGCCCAGACCAGGGCTGGGGCGGTTGAGGCGGCCCTGGGTTCCACCAGGATATTGGCCTGGGGAAGCTTGAGCTCCCGCTGGAGTGGCCCCGCCAGGGCCTTGCTGGTGACCACCAGAATGCGGTCATGCGGGACGATCGACGCGATGGCCTGGACGGCGCCGAGGGCGGTCGGTGTGGGGCCGGCCAAGGGAAGCAGTTGCTTGGGATGGCTGGGCGTACTGAGGGGCCAGAAGCGGCTGCCCGAACCGCCGGCGAGGATCACGACCCATTCCATGGGTTCGCCTGTCAGAGCAGGTCGTTGATCGCCCCGCGCTGGCGGCGGAGCAGATACAGCAGTTCGCCGAGGTCGGCTTCAGGGCGGGCGAGGAGGACCAAGGCGGTGTCGTCGCGGTAACGGGTCATCACGGCGGGACCATCCTCGAACTCGAGAACCAGGGTCTGGAGCGCCCCCAGTCCAACCGATTCCCCGAGTTCGGAGCCGTGCCGGCCGAGGGTCATGGCCAGAGCGGCCAGGGCATCGGGGTCGGCTTCCGGCCCCAGGGCTTGCTGGATAACCAGGCCCTCGCCGCTGATGACGGCGACCCCGGTGATTTCCGGCCGGGCTGAGAGTCCGTCCACGAGTCGGCGAAGCACGGCCGCAACGTAGGGTCCGCCATGGGCGAAGTCAAGAAAAATCGGTGGGTTGACCGCCTTCGGCGTGGCTCTTAAGCTTCCGCCGATGCGACAGATTTTCCCCGCGGCCGGCCTGGCCGTTTTTGGTCTCTTGGCCTGTGGCGACCCCAACCAGTTGCCGCCCGCCAATTTCCAGAACGTGGTCGACACCCTGACGGTGTACGCCCTCTCTGGTACCGAGGTCTGGCGCCCGAGCGGGTACGCTGCGACGGAGTTCCGGGTGGTGCGCCTGGATCAGACCAACAGCGCAGACTTCGCCTTCGACATTCGCGGAACCCAGCCGGTGCTCCTGCCGGCCCAGGCGATCGGTCAGCCTGGATCGAGAAGCCTCAGCCCGGGGTTGCTTAACACCCCCTTGGTCTTTGACGAGATCACTTACGCCGAGAACAGCGGATACAACTCGGTGGATACCGTGCATGCGGCCGTCGGGCAGAGCTTCTATCTGCGGGCCCGTGCGGTGCCATCCTGCTTCCTCGGCACCCCCACCTACGCCAAGCTCGAGGTCCTCGCGATCGATGATCAGGCCCGCACCATGACGTTCCGGGTCCTGGTCAATCTGAATTGCGGCTACAAGGGCCTCGAGCCCGGCCTTCCCACCCGCTGACGTGCTGGACGTCAAGCGCATCCGGCAGGACCCTGACGGGGTTCGGGTGGCGCTCGGTCGCCGGCTCGACCCGTCGCTTGAGGGCCAGGTGGAACGGGTGTTGGAACTCGATGTTCGCCGTCGGGAACTCCTGGTGGAGACCGAAGGGCTCAAGGCCGGGCGCAATACCGCGTCGGAAGAAGTGGCCCGTCGGAAGAAGGCGAAGGAGCCGGCGGACGACCTGCTGGCCGATCTCAAGGTCTCCGGGGACCGGGTCAAGGCGCTCGACGCCCTCCTCCGTGAGGTGGACGCTGAGATCGACGGCCTCGTCATCACCCTTCCGAACCTTCCCCACCCAGCATCCCCCGATGGCGACGCCTCGGCCAACCGGGTCGTTCGGTCGTGGGGGGAGATTCCCAAGTTCGATTTCCCGGCGCTGCCTCACTGGGAACTGGGGGAACGGCTTCAGTTGTTCGACCTCTCCCGAGGTGCCAAGATTGCCGGTTCCGGGTTCCCGGTGTTTACCGGAATCGGGGCCCGGCTGATCCGTTCCCTCTCCAACTTCATGCTCGACCTCCACACCCGCGAGCACGGCTATCTCGAGCTCAGCCCGCCCTATCTGGTCAACCAAGCCACGGCCACCGGCACCGGGCAGTTGCCGAAGTTCGCCGACGAGATGTACCAGGTCCCGATCGACGGGCTGTACCTGATTCCGACCGCGGAGGTTCCGGTCACCAACTTCCGCCGCGACGAGATCCTGGACGCCGGGGAGTTGCCGGTCGGCTACACCGCGTGGACCCCCTGCTTCAGGCGCGAGGCCGGGGCCCACGGCAAGGACACCCGGGGGC
>CAYINH010000247.1:0-4531 GCA_964364615.1 uncultured Gemmatimonadaceae bacterium | reverse complement strand
AGGTGTTTCACCACGGAAATATCCCGCTCGATCCTGGTGCGCTGATCGCCGGAGTGGCTTCCTTCCCGCACCCGGTACTTCAGCAGCACCCGGCGCTGGTAGCCGATTCGCCCCCCCGCCTTGGCCACCCGGAACCACATGTCGAAATCCTGGGCCCGGCGAAGCGAAAGGTCAAACCCTCCAAGTCCGGTCAGGAGGGTGGTCCGGGCAATGGTGCCGGAGGTGATCACATTGCAACGGCCCGAGAGCAGCGCGACCGTCGTGACCGGGCCTCGAGACGGTGCGCGACTCATGAAGGTATCACCCTGCCGCGGCACCTCCCCGAACAGTTCGGCGTCGGCATAGGCCATGTCGAGGCGCTCCTTGCGCAGGAATTCCATCTGCGATTCAAGGTACTCGGGCAGCCAGAGGTCATCGCCATCCAGGAAGGCTGCGAAGGGGGCCTGTGCCACGGCCAGCCCGTAGTTCCGCGCTCCCGCCGCCCCCTGATTTTCCTGTACGAGGTAGGTCAGTCGATCGCGGAAGGGCGCCAGCGCCCGTTCCAGCGCCGTGGTGTCCAGAGAACCATCGTTGACCACGACCAGTTCCCAGTCACGGAAGGTCTGGGCCAGGACCGACTCGACGGTCTCCCTGATGAATTCGGAAACATTCCACGCCGGGATGATGATCGAAACAAGAGGCTTGGACGGAGGCATGGAGGAAGGCACCCTTCCGGCCCGAGGCACCGATCGACCGCGACCACCCTGACGCGCCAGGCGCCGCTGGAGCAAGCCGGGAGCAAGGCAGATTCCCAGGAGAATCGCCAGCAGTCTGGGGTGTGGATGGCGCGCCACCACCGACCAGAGGCGGCGGCGGGCCCCGGCATGGTCCCCGGCCAGGAGCATCCGTTTCGTGTGCTCGAGCTCCAGCCCCCGGTGAGCATGGACCAGTTGGCGCTCCAGCACCCCGCGATCCAGGGCGCTGAGGGGCAGCAGACGAGCCGCCCGGAGCGCATCGACCTCTCGCTCGGCCGCTTGCAGGGCGTCGCCTGTCAGGCTCCCTGGCCGGATTCGATACTGAAGCAACGCCTTTCGCTGATAGCCGAGCCGGGCGCCTGAGAGCGCGATCCGCAACCACAGATTGAAATCCTCGGCCGGGGTCCGCTCCTCCAGAAACGCTCCAGCCGCGCGAACGGTCTCAAACCGGGCGATTGTCCCGGAGGTGATGACATTGCACCGCCCGGACACCAGGGACGCCACCGTGACCGGCCCGCGGGACGGGGCCAGATCCATGAAGGTCCGGCCGCGGAGCGGGCTGTCCCCGATGATGATCGCATTGGCGTACACCATGTCGAGGGCGTGGGTGCGAAGGTAGCCGAGTTGTGATTCGAGATACTCGGGAAGCCAGACGTCGTCCCCATCCAGGAATGCGATGTACTCCCCACGGGCGACCGCCAATCCTGCATTGCGCGCCGCGGCCGCCCCCCCATTCGGCTGGACCAGGTAGGTCATTCGGCTCCGATTCGGCGCCAGGACTTCCTCCAGGCGATCCGAGTCCGTGGACCCGTCATTGACGATGATCAGTTCCCAGTCCGTGCTGCTCTGGGCCAGGACCGACTCGACGGTCTCCCCGATGAATTCGGAGACGTTCCACGCCGGGACAATGATCGACACGAGGGGCGGAGGCATAGAGGATGGTGCTCCCTTCAGCCCTGGACGTCACTGAACTGCCGACGCCGACGGCGGACCAGGTGACGGAGCCCCGAAGCCCACCCTTCGAACTCCACCACCGGGGTGAGGGAGGTGTCAATGAACCGGGGAAGGAGGAGAGGGTCCTGCCCCTTGACGGCCAGCCCCGGCAGGCAGGTGGTGGCCGACTGGATCCCCGCCTCGCGCAACCAAGGCAGGAAGGCCGGCCGGTGGACACCACTGGGATAACAGAAATGGACCAGCTGGGCGGGATCGCGCCCAGCCGTGGCGAGTGCCGCACGATTGTCGGCCAGCTCACGAAGAAAAAGCTCCCGGTTGTCCGGGGTACGGTGCCGATGGGTATGCAACTGGACGTCCACGATCCCAGGATCGAGGCCCCGGAGTTCCTCGATGCTCAGCAGACTGAGCATCCGGTCGCAGCACAGCGCACAATAGTCTTCGCCCATCTGGCTGGCAATCTCGGCCAGCAACTCGTCCTTGGCGTTGGGGGAAAGCCCGGACTCCTGGGCCCGGCGGCGAATTTCGCCCGCCAGCGACTTTGCGGTGATCGCGGTGTCGAGCGGGCGAGGGTCCAGCCCCAGAATGTGGAGCGTGCGGTTGCCCTGGCGCACCCCCCGCCAAAGGAGGTAGGCCAGCATGACGTCAAAGACCGGGCGCTGGTCGAGCACGTAGTACGTGGAGGCGTACAGGGTGGCGGGAATACCCCGCCTGACCAGAATCGGATAGGCCACCGCCAGAAAATCATAGTTCCCGTCATCCACGGTCAAGGCAACGGCACGCCGGGGGAGGCTTCCTTCTTCCAACCGACTCAGCGCCTCTCCGAGGGGCAGTACGACATAGCCGCGCTGGCGGAGCAGGTTGAGGCGTTGCTCGAACTGACCCCCGGTGATGTACAGCGCCGGGTTCCACTCATGCTCATCGCGGCGGGCAAAGCCGTGATAGCAGAGGATCAGCAGGTGGCGTCGACGCCACTCCGATCCGGCCCAGAGCCGGATCACCCCAGCCCCCCGGAGGAGCCGGAGAATCGTGGTCTTCATCAGCGCTTGAGTAGGGGCATAGAACGGGCCTCCGGTTGGGGGCTGGGCAGGGATGGCCAGATGGCCGGCCTCATGCGGTTGCCTGGCGCGGCATCCTGGGGCAGTTTACATGCCACATCCAGCAGACTTCCTGAGCGCCAAGCTCCTTGGTTTGGTCCGATTCTGAGCCGTTGACGGTCCAGAACTTGCTCGACGGAGTAGGTCATGCCCCCTCGTCCACCAACCGCCCTCCACCGGCAGGTCCGGATGCCCGCCCGAAGCGCGGCGCTGGCTGGGCAAGTCCGTCGCTCGATGGCCCGAGTCATGGCGGATGACCGGTTCCAGTTGACCCTGTCGTTCGCCGGACTCACGGTCTACCTCTGGGTCATCCACAGCGCCAAGGCCCCGATCGGAGCGTATGCCATTGCCACGGGGCTCCTCGGGCTGCTTTTCCTGCCCCGCACGATTATCATCCCCCAGCCGCTCTGGTGGTTCGCGGCCTTCATCGCCTGGGCCACCATCGGCTGGAGCCAGTCGCTCTATCCCGGGGTTACCGCCGACCAGCTCGTGGAGTTCGGCAAGCTCTGGTTGATCTTCCTGGTCGCCGCCAACGTGGCCCATTCCCGCCGCGACCTGACCATGCTCATCATCGTCTGGCTGGGGATCTTTGCGCTGTACCCGGTCCGGGGGATCCTGTTCAACGTCCTGATCGGCTCGGCCACGCAGGGCCGCTATGCCTGGAACTTCATCTTCCGCAATCCGAATGACCTGGCCACCCTCACCCTGCCGATGCTGGCGATGTCCATCGCCATCCTCCAGTCCCCGCAGACCAGGTGGATCAGGCTCTCGGCCCTGGCAGGCACCATCGTGCTCCCGTTCGTGATCTTCGCGACCCAGTCGCGTGGGGGGATTCTGGCCCTGGCGACTCTGGCCCTGCTGATCCTGGTGCAACATCGACAGAAGTTCCGGACCTTCGCGATCGTCTTCGTGGCGGGGGGCGTCATTGCGCTGCTGGCGCCGCCCCAGGTCTGGAACCGGCTGGCTGACATCAAGAACGTAACCAGCGAAGAGACCATCGGCGAAGCCGATCAGTGGGGCTCGGCCGAGCAACGCTATGAAATCTGGCGGGTCGGCCGGGCCATCGCCAAGGACCACCTCCTGTTCGGCACCGGGCTCGGCACCTACCCCAAGGTGCATGCAAGCTACGCCCAACAGAGTAGGTTCAATCCCACGGCGCGTGGCGAGCGTGACTCCCACAGCACCTATATCAATGTCGTCGCCGAAACCGGCCTGATCGGCGGCGCACTGCTGCTGGGGATGCTGGCCAGCATCTTCATCTCCGGCCGACGGGTAATCCGCGAGCAGACCCCGAACGACCCGGTCCTGGCCACCCAGATTCGGACACTGTTAGTCGGTCTGGTTGCCTTCCTCCAGGCATGCGTGTTCGCCACGATGCATCATATCGCGTTTCTCTACCTCTACTTGGCAGTCCTCGCGACCGCGATCGCGGTGGCCCGCCGGCAGCTCCTCCCAGCCCGGCCCGACTGCGGGCCGGCTGCGGGCCCCGCCGCCCGACCCCTCATGGTGCGGGGCCGGTAGCCGGTGTGCGGCATCGCCGGATTCGCCGGACCGGTTTCCGCATCCGGCGGCGATCCGGCCCGCCTGCTCGCCGCCATGTGCACCGCCATCCGCCACCGGGGACCTGACGGGGAGGGGTTCCTCGTCGACCCGCCGGTGGCGCTTGGCATGCGCCGGCTCAGCATCATTGACCTGGAGGGCGGCTGGCAGCCAATCGGCAACGAGGACGGCACCATCCAGGTCGTCTTC
>CAYINH010000246.1:0-4617 GCA_964364615.1 uncultured Gemmatimonadaceae bacterium | reverse complement strand
CTACACGCTGGGACCGCTCACCACCGATATCGCGCCGGGGTACGACCACATCACCAGCGCCATCGGTGCGGCCATGATCGGCTGGTACGGGACCGCGATGCTCTGCTACGTGACCCCCAAGGAGCACCTGGGTCTGCCCAACCGGGACGATGTCAAGGCCGGAGTCATCAGCTACAAGATCGCGGCCCACGCGGCCGATCTGGCCAAAGGCCACCCGCGGGCCCAGGAATGGGACAACGCGATCAGCAAGGCGCGGTTCGAGTTCCGCTGGCAGGACCAGTTCAACCTGGCGCTCGATCCCGTGACGGCGCTGGCCTATCACGACGAGACCCTGCCGGCCGACGGCGCCAAGGTCGCCCACTTCTGCTCGATGTGCGGCCCCAAGTTCTGCTCGATGAAGATCAGCCAGGATATCCGGGCCGCCGCGGACCGCGAGGCCGCGGAGGGGATGGCGGCCAAGTCGGAGGAGTTCCGGGCCGGCGGTGGGGAGATCTACCGGCCGATCTGAGCCGGCCCGGGCTCTTGCGGATCCTCCGCCACCTGGCTTGACCACGGAGACGCCGCCCGCCTCCCCCTGGCGTGTCGTCACCACATGAGTGGTTTGACCTCAATAGATGATCATATTATACTCAGAACATGAGTATGAGACTTCAGGTCCTGCTCGATGATGACGAACTCCACGAGTTCCAGCGGGTCGCCCGACAGCAGCGGCTGACTCTGTCCGCCTGGGTCCGGCAGGTGTTGCGGGAGAGCGTACGGCGGCAGCCCGCAGGGGACCCTGACCGCAAGCTCAGGGTCGTTCGCGAAGCCGCACGGCACCGCTACCCGGCACCCGCCATTGACCAGATGCTCGCCGAGATCGAGGAGGGGTATCGAGGGCCGGGGTCGGAGTGATCTTCATTGACTCCAACATCCCCATGTATCTGGTCGGCACCGATGAAGGGCGCCGGGCGGATGCCATCAGGGCCCTCGAGCGGCTCATCGTGGAGCGCGAGAAGCTGGTTACCAGCGCCGAGGTTCTGCAGGAAATCCTGCACCGGTACGTCGCCATCGGGCGGCGGGAGGCCATTCAGCCCGCCTTTGACGCCCTGCTCGGTGTGGTGGACGAGGTCTACCCGGTGGTGCTGGAAGACACTCAGCGGGCCCGCACCATCGTGCTGGGCCATCCAAGGCTCTCGGCCAGGGACGCCATCCACCTCGCGGTCATGGAGCGGAACGGGGTCAGCACTATTCTCAGCTTCGACGCAGGGTTCGACGGGTTTCCGGGAATCAGCCGACGCTCGTGATCGGTGGGAAAGCCGGGGCCTGAGGCTGCCGTGCTGCGCAGAGCCCGTCGCTCGAGGCACCCTTTGCGACCAGGTGATACGGATCGCGGTTTGCTGGTCTCTTCCCGGGACACCACCGGGCCTGGTTTCGGTAACTCATTGGCTTGCTGCGACTTGAGCGTGGAGGCCATGCGGCCCAAATTCTGCTAGTTGAATGGTCAAGGAGACTGACCATGCAAAGCAGAGTGGTAGCCCGTGCGATCGATGGCACCCTGACCAAGGGAACCTGCCTGGCCGTTGACCCGGGCCAGCCCAACTGCCAGGTCAGAACGGCGACCGAGTCCGTCGATATTCCGTTAGCATCGCTCAAGGCCCTGTTTTTCGTCCGGGATCTGGTCGGGTGTGCCCGCCGTCAGGAGACCCAGCTGATCGCTCCCACCGACCCGCGGCTGGAGGGCAAGACCCTGATCGAGATTCTGTTCCGCGACGGCGAACGGCTGCTGGGGCTGACCGAGACCTTTCCACCCCAAGGGCAGTTCTACTACGTGACCCCCCTGGATACCGGCAGCAACAACCTGAAGATGCTGGTCAATCAGGCGGCGGCGGCGGACGTGACGGTACACGACCTCCACGAGGCGGCGGCCTAGCCCCGCCGAGGTTCCCTCCGACGTCCGGATCCGGTAAGGTTCGGAATGTCGATCCGTCCAGTCCGCCGCATCGTCGCAGCCAAACCCACCCTGGAGGGCGCCGGGGTGCATCTCCGCCGGGCCTTCGGCTTCGGCGACACCGGCGAGACCGACCCCTTCCTCCTGTTCGACGACTTCCGGAACGAGCGGCCTGAGGACTACCTCCCTGGCTTCCCCTGGCACCCGCATCGTGGCATCGAGACGATCACCTACGTCCTGGCCGGCACGGTGGCCCACGGCGACAGTCTCGGCAACTCCGGCATCCTGGGGGCCGGCGATGTCCAGTGGATGACCGCCGGTCGCGGGATCCTCCATCAGGAGATGCCCCAGGGTGACGCCACCGGCCGGATGCACGGGTTCCAGCTCTGGGCCAATCTGCCGGCCCGGCACAAGATGATCGATCCCCGCTACCAGGACGTCGAATCGAAGGACGTGCCGGAGGTGGCGGACGACGACGGCACCAAGGTCCGGATTCTGTGTGGCGATTTCTGGGGGAAGACCGGGCCGGTGGACGGAATCGCCGCCGACCCCCGCTATCTCGACGTTTCAGTCCCGCCGGGCCAGCGGAAGCGGCTCAAGGTGGAGACCGAGCGGAACGCCTTCGCCTACGTCTTTGCCGGAAGCGGCACCTTCCGGGATGCTTCGCTCCCCCGGGCGGTCGAGACCGAGGCAGTGGGCGAGCTTGTCGAACCGGGAGCCGCGGGCGAAGGCCTCAGCCCGATCGGGGACGGGGAGGTCGGCAACCGATCGCTGGTGCTGTTCGATCGCGGGGACGAGGTGGTGGTGCAGGCCGGGGACGAGGGCATCCGCTTCCTGCTGGTGAGCGGGAAGCCGATCAAGGAGCCAGTCGCCTGGTATGGCCCGATCGTGATGAACACCCGGGAGGAACTCCGCCAGGCCATCAGTCAGCTCCAGAACGGGACCTTTATTCAGCCCTGATCCCGTCCCTCGGCGGGACGACGGAGTTTCGGCGCGTCAGTCCTCGCCGGCCCGCCGGAGCTTGACCAGCAAGGCCACCAGAACGACTCCCACCCCGATGCCGATCGCCACCATCGGGGTGCCCGCGACAGAGGGGATCGTTCCGCCATTCGACGCCAGCGCAACAAAGACGCCGATCCCGGCCACCAGCATGGCTGCCACGCCCACGACCGCTGCCCGAGCCTGCGGCGCCCCCGCCTTGTGGAAGGCCTTGACGGCCCCCAGCGCCTGAGCGACTTCGGCCGGACTGGTTTCGGGGTGCTGCCGCCGATAGGCCTCGATCGTCTCGTCCAGCCTGACCGACAGGACCCGACTTCTGGTGGAGAGCGCGGTGGGTGGGGTGGGAATGGGGACGAACACCATCGGGAACCCCTGGCAGAGGACCCGGGAAAGATAGTCGCCGATTCCGGCCGGGAGTTGACAGACATATAATACTACTGTATAGTTATATATTCTACGACAGGAGATTGACTTGTGATGCTCCGGTCCCTGCTGCTCCCTACTGTCCTGCTGACCGCCCTGTGGCCGGTCCCGGCGGCCGGCCAGACTCCGCTCAGCCTGGGCCAGGCCATGGCCCGGGCCGACCGCCAGGCCTATCCCAACCGGATCGCCCAGGCTCAGGTGGCGGGCCGGTCCGCCGACCGGGACCGCACCCTCCAGGGCCTGCTGCCGACGGTCCGTGCGGAAGCGGGATGGATCCGCACCACCGACCCGCTCAACGCCTTCGGCTTTGCTCTGCGCCAGCGGACGGTGACTCAGGCCGCCTTTGCCCCCGACCGACTCAACCACCCCCCGGCCACCAGCAACCTGGGAACCGGTCTCGTGCTGGAGCAGCCGCTCATCAACCCCGACCTCTGGTTTGCCCGGTCGGCAGCCAGCTCGATGGCCGACGCCGCCCACGCCCAGGCGCGGTGGACCGCGAGCGGAACCCGGCTCGAGGTGATCGCCGCGTACTACGGCGGCATCCTGGTCCGGGAACAGGTGGTCGCTCTCGAAGCCGGATATGCCGCGGCCCGAAGCCACGTCCGGATGGCCCAGTCACTGCTCACCCAGGGAATGGTGACCCGATCCGACGCCCTGCTGGCTGAGGTGAAGGCGGGAGAACTTGAGGCGAGTCTGGCTGCCGCACAGGGGGACCTGGCCCTGGCGATTGGTCGGTTCGCCACGACGCTCGGCAGCCCGGACGACACCACCCTGATGCTGCCCGCCGCCCTCCCCGCCCTCGATCTGATCCGCCAGCTCCACCAGGCACCCGACAGCGCCCTGCCCAGAGCTGACGTGGAGGCTGCCCGGCTCGGGGTGGATGCCGCGCAGGGGAACCTCCGGCGGGCCAGGGCCACCATGCTCCCCCGGATCAACTCGTTTGCCCGGTACGACTGGAACGATTCGTCGGCCCTGGCAGGTGGACAGCGCTCCTGGACGGTTGGCGTGATGGCGAGCTGGTCATTCTTCAGCGGCGGCGCCGAACTTGCCGATCAACGTGCCGCTCGCGCCCAGCGGGATGGCGCGGTGGCGATGGCCGAGGCGGCTGAAGCCGGCGCCCGGCTCGACCGGGTGGCTCGGGAAAACGCCCTCGCGGTCGCGCTGGTGACCGCCGGGATCAACGGCCGGGCCGTCGCCCAGAGCGCCGAGGCCCGCCGCATCGTGGCGCGAAAATACGAGGGCGGGCTGGCCACGGTGACCGAACT